>JBHENZ010000001.1:0-5344 GCA_046261815.1 Pyrinomonadaceae bacterium
TCGCCGTCGGCATCGGCATCAGTCTCGGGCTTTCCGAAGAAGAAGTCGACGCCCTACGCACTGGCTCTCTGCTGCACGATATTGGCAAACTTGCTGTGCCCGACCACATTCTAAACAAGCCCGGCCGACTAACGCCCGCCGAGATAGAAAAAACCAAAACTCATGCTTCGGTCGGTGCTTCGATTCTCGAAAAAGTCGGGTTTCCTAACCCGGTCGTACCGACGGTGAAATATCATCACGAGAGTTGGGATGGCAGCGGCTACCCGGAAGGTTTACAAGGAAACAAGATCCCGATCACCGCCCGCATTCTCTCGGTTGCCGATGCGTACGACACGCTTCGCGGCACGCGGCCCTATCGCCCGGCGGTCTCTAGGGACGAGGCTTGCAGATTCTTGCGTGCCGGCGCCGGAACGCAGTTCGACCCGGCGGTGGTAGATATTTTTTTGCGAAATCTCGTCACGTTCGAAAGAGAAATAGATTTGCACGGCCTCAGCTACGCCGCTGAACAAAATGCCTTGGGGCGGCCCCTCGCCGACCGCGAAGCAGCCGCCAAAGGCAGCTACGTAGAGCAAATCAAGCGGGCGAACCGGGAAGTTTTCACCCTCTACTCGCTTGCTCGCGAATTTAGCTCGGCAATGAATCTGCAGGAAACCTTGCAGCTGTTCACCGACAAGGTGGCTGAGATCGTGCCTTTTGATACGGCCGCCATTTTCCTGATCAATGGCAACGGCGAATCGGCCACCGCAGTTCACGCTGTCGGCGGCAGCAAATCTGCTCTCGACGGCCGCTTGATAAAAGCCGGCGACGGCGCGACCGGTTACGTGATCAAAAAGGGCCTGCCCCTTCAGAATGCCGACCCCTCGTTGGATTTTGCGAACGCCGAGTCTGCGACAAGCTTTCGCTCAATGGCATCGATTCCCTTGATGGTCGACGAAAAACTGCTAGGCGCGGTGTCGCTTTATTCGCGAGAGGTGGATCAGTATCAGGACGAACATCTACGTCTGCTCGAAACGGTTTCGAGAATCGCGGCTGATGCGATTTCTAAATCTCTTCAACACGCCGCGGCCGAGAATTACGCCCTGACCGATTCGATGACCGGACTTCCGAACGCTCGAGGTCTGCAAATTCACTTTGAGAAGGAAGCCAAGCGTGCAAGTCGAAGCGGTGTTTCGTTTCAACTGCTCGTTCTCGACCTTGACGGTTTCAAGGCTGTCAACGACACCTACGGGCATAAAGTCGGCGACCGCATGCTAAAGGAAATCAGCGGCGTCATCCGCGGCCAGCTTCGCGACTACGACATTCTTGCCCGGTACGGCGGTGACGAGTTCGTGGCGATTGTGACGGAAACCGAAGGAGCCGACATTATCGAACTTTCGAGGCGAATCGAAGATGCGGTTGATCGATTCGTTTTGCCGGTCGGCGACGACACATTTGCAAAAGTCGGCGTCAGTCTGGGGTCTGCAAGCTTTCCGAATCACGGGGAAACTTTCGATCAACTGATCATATCCGCCGACAAGGCGATGTATTTGACAAAGGCGGAGCACAAAAAACGGCGTGGCGAGAATTTGTCTTCGCAACGTCCCGATTCGGTCGCGACCGAATTCGTATGGGAAACGCAGGAAACGGAGACGGTCGAGCTTTGCGAACTGAGCGACCTGGTTGAAGAAACGGAAGTTTTTGACGGATTGATAGTCGAGATCGATGAGAGCCACATTATCTCATCGGCCGCCGTCAACTAGTTGAAACGGTTAGGTGAGGCCGTTTCAGCCCTTGGGTTCAGCGTCTCGGAAAAGGAGGGATCCGGGACATACAAAACTGAACCCAAGGGTCTTTTAAATTTTAAAACGCCTGCGAAAATCGGAAATGGATCTGGCTCTGCGGCAAGCGGTAAATCGCATTTGGTCCGGTGGATTGAGGAATCTGAAACTGTGGCGGATTGAGAAGATAGCCGTAGTCTACCCCCAGTTCACCGCCAACCGGAGTTTTGATCCGCAGCCCAAGCCCGACCGTGTGTGACCAGAGAGCCCGGAGATTCTGCTGCAACAGATCACCCGCCGGAACGTCGGGCGGATTGAATATATCGCCTACTCGTCTGAACACATTCCCGCCGTCGTAAAAGGGAACCGCCCGAATCTGTTTTGTGACGGGTACGCGCGCTTCCAAATTTACGACGGCAAGTGCATTGCCGCCGAAGGGCACGGTAAACGGAACGAGAAAAATCGGCTCGCCATCGCTGCGGCGAAATGTTCCCTGCGGTACGATGACGACGCGGGGTCCGGCTTCTTCGAAATTAAATCCGCGGAGGGTGTTGGCACCGCCGGCAAAAAATCGCTCGCTGATCGGCAGGATTCCGTCGAGGCCCGCAAAATTCGCCGAGCTGAATCTGTTTCCGCGTGAGAAAACGTTGGCCAGGCCCAGGATGGCTCGGCCGGCAAAAGTTGTGTTGCGAATCGCTTCGAATCTCGAAGCCTGCAAGAACGGCGGCGTGTAATATACCTGATACGAGGCCTGGAATTTATTGAATCCGATGTTGGCCCCGAGCACCGGCAGCGAAACGTTGTATTCGGCCGTGATATAACTTCCGTTGGTCGGGTCGCCGGCGTCGTAACGGCACGGTTCCGGTGCTTCGCCGCGGGCGATAATGTCAAGAATCGTAAATTTTATCGAGCAATTTTCGCGCGTATCGCGCACGAACGTGGCTCCAAAACCGGATATTCTGGTTCGCGAATCCGGAACCAGAAGCTCGCGGATCAACAGGCTCTGAATATTGTAAAGCCGAACGTCTTCGAACCGGTACCGCACGAAAAGAACGCTTCGCTTTTCTCGACTTATAGTTCGCTGAGTTTCGGCCGTGAAGGTTAGACGGTGCAGCGTCGGGCTGCCGGTTTCCACACCGAATTCGTCGACCGGATTTCCGTTTTCGTCGAGCCTTTGGACAACGCCGAACGTTCCCCGATCGAATGCCGATCGGAAAAAGCGCGTAACGGTCGAGTCGCGTTGATACTGCAGCTGAACTCTGAGTGGCGCGTATCTTTTCTCGCCGTCGCTTACGAACCTTGGGTTCAAAAAACCAATTTGCGCGAGTTGCTGCCGCTGGCTCAAGCGAACGCGTGCATCGCCCTGCCAGAGTCGGCCGAACAAATTAAAATGACGTATATCGGCGAAACCGCTCAAACCCACATCGGTAGAAAAGCCGCCGCCGTAAGTTAAGATTCGAGGAGCCTGTTCTTCGACATCCACTATAATGTCGGCGTTGCGATCCCCGTCCTGCCGATCGCCGGCAAAGCGCGGCTTGATCGTAACCCGTGAAAAGACATCGCTCTCGTAAAGGTTCTGTTCGCTGCGATAAACGTCGCCCGCCCGCAGCAGCTCGCCCGGGCGCAGGGCGAGTGCGCGCACAATGGCGTCGGACCGTGTTCGATCGTTGCCCGTTACCAAAATTCGGTTGATGTAAAACTTCGTTCCCTCGCCCGGCACTTCCCTGCCTGCGTCGCCTTGCGACGCGGCGGCGACCGAAAACGGATCGGGCCTGTGTTTGATTTGGTAAACAATATTGAACTGCCGCTGGCCGCTCGCGTCAGGAGCCGGCACCTCGTCAACCGAAAAATCGACGATGGTATCGTAGTAACCTGCCTCCGAATAAAGCTCCGCGAGTTTTCGCTGGCCGTTGCGAATTTTCGCACGCGAGAAATATGTTCCGGCAAGGGGTGGCAGCCGCGCCATCAGCGTGTCATCGGTAAAATCATTGTTTCCAGTAATTTCGACGCCGGATATTATCGTTCGCGGACCTTCTTCGACAACGAATGTGATAATCAGATTCTCGCCGTCCGGCGAAACGCCTTGATTGACGCGAACCTCGGCATCGCGGTAGCCGAGCTCCCTCAGTAAAGATCGGATCGTACCGGCATCTTCCTGCAACAGGCGTTCGCTCGTGTAACCGCGGCCATAGCCGAAAAGAGGTATGATCCCGAGAATGTTCGCCTCTTGCGTTTCGAGCGCGGTCTTGATCTCCGAAATATCGAATTGGTCGGTGCCACGCAACCGTATATCGACAAGTTTCAGCCGTCGGTTCAGATCGGCGCGATAAATTAATTTAACCGTCCTGTTCGTCAAATCGCCTGTAGTTAAAGCCGAGCAAAGGAACTCGGGGTTTGCGGCGGGCGTACCGTTTGTTGGTTCGAAGGGCGGCTCGACCGAGCACGCCGGCGTGACATCAACAAAGAAATAACCCTGCTCCTGGTAATAATTTTCAAGTCGCCGTTCGCCTTCGATAATTG
The DNA here is from genome assembly GCA_046261815.1 of Pyrinomonadaceae bacterium. GTDB lineage: Bacteria > Acidobacteriota > Blastocatellia > Pyrinomonadales > Pyrinomonadaceae > OLB17. The sequence goes on from JBHENZ010000001.1 coordinate 4,278, forward strand.
CGGCGTAATCGAGCGTGCCCTCGCTGCGAACGGGAAGAAGCCGGTTCTGCGTGCCCTTGCCGACGCGGTCGCGCTCGGCCTCGACCGTTACCTCAACCTTAGGCCCGCGGTCGCCAGTGACATCGATAGCGATCTGATTTCGCTCAGAATCGTAAACGACGCGCGGCTCGTTAATCGTCGGCGCGAGAAAGTCGTCGTTTCGCAAGACTGTCCTTATCTTCTGGACATCAGCGTCGAGCGCAGCGCGCGTGAAAACGTCGCCGCGTTTGAGATTCATCTCGTCAGCGAGTTTTGCGTTATCATAGCGCTCGATGTTGATATTGAGCGATTCGATCGTCGCTCGCGTATTTGGAACGACCCGGAAGTTCACCACCACGTCGTTGGCAAACTGCATCGGCGTCTGCGTGTATGTGATCTCAGCTTTGTAATAACCGCGGCTTCGCAGATATTCGAGAATCACGTCCGCGTTGTTTCGCAACGTTTGTTCGGTAATCGCCGTGCCCGCCTCCATCAGATTCAAGCGAAGCAAGAGTTCCTGCTCGGTGATGGCGTCATCTTCGCCAGCGACAGTGACCGAAACGCGCTGCGCCTGCGTTTTGCGTCTTACGAGAAAGCGAATGTTGACGGTGTTTGGAGAAGTGCTGTCGGCCTCGACCGAAACGGCGGCAATTTGTCTAGTCTGATAAAGCTCGTCGATCGCGTCGCGCACTCGCACGGCCGAATAATTGTCGCCCAGGGCATTGCGGGCGATAATTCTGTACTGCTCGCTCAGGGCCGTGCTTGTTCCGGCGCCTTCAAACGCGATCGCCACGTCGCCAATTCGCAAACCTTCAAAGCTCGCTTGCTGCGCCGACGCAGGAATCCAGAACAGAAAAGAAGCGACTGCCGTGAGAAAAATGCGCAGCACACCGGCACGAGTGTACGCTCGCCTTCGAAAAATTTTTAGCCCGCAGCCGATGCCTGTCCTGATCGTCAAAATAATATTCTAAAAGCGCCTGCGAAACCGGATTTCAAGACTAAAGTTGTCGCGGTCGCGCGTCACATTGCTAAGCGAACGTTGTTCGTAT
>JBHENZ010000002.1:0-4850 GCA_046261815.1 Pyrinomonadaceae bacterium
TGTGATGGAGGTGGTCAGGAGGCCGAAGAAAGCCCAATGAAGCGTGCGAAATCGCGCTACCGTGTTGAAATCCACCTTCAAAGCAAAACTCACTTCCAGTAAACGCGTGATTTCGAGAATTAATAAAAGTTTATTTCCCGACCGTTTACAATTTCGCGAAAACGTAAAAAATACTTCGTAAGCTCCATCCCGATTCCGTTGCCCAAACTAAATGTATATGAACAAACACCCGTTTATTCTCTGCACTGCCATGCGGCTCGGAAATGGCAAGTGGGAAAGCACGGTGTTCAATAACAGATTGCAGCCGACGCAGATCGCACTCGGAGCTTCAGCCGGAAGCACGAATTTGCTAAAGCTCGATTACGAGTACGGAACCTCGAACGCGGTCGGGCCTGCTTTTCTGGCGATATTGGGGCGCTTGAAAAAATCGGTAGAATTTTGGGACGCGCGGCGGCGGGGTTTGGTTTAGAGCCTGTAGGTTTCGAAGAGCTTTAGGCGTTCGGCGACTAGGTTCGGTGGGATGTTTTCGTGTTCGGCGTGGTCTTGCAGGCGCCTTTTTTCGATCCAGATGCGCGGCATTAGGGCGCAGAGGGCAAAGGCGTCGGCTTCCAACTCTTTGCGCGTCTTAAAACCGACGCCGTGAAAATTGGCGGTGACACCCGTGTCCGGCGCGTGCATCAGGTAATGGGCGAATTCGTGAAACATCACCAGCAACCTTGTCGGCGAAGCGAGACGGGTGCTGATGGCGATGAAATGTTTGTTCTTGACGCAATAATAAAAGCCGTTGGTCGCAAGCGGCATTTCGACGACGGTGATTTTTTTGCGAGCGCACAAGCGGTAAAAATCGGCTTCGGTCAGAGGCCGTTTGTTCCAGCCGCAGCGAAGTCGCGATATTTTGTCGAGTAGAAAAATCATCTTCGAGCAAAACGCGGGAGTATCGCGTCAGTGCAACAGATTATCACACATGCAACTTATGAAGTAAAGGTTTTGGGCGTAAGCACTGTTGCGCGGGTATCGAAGCCCCCTAAAACAGGATAGGAGCTAGATTTTCTGACCGCGAAGCAAGGTGCGGTCGAGCACTTTCTTGGCGTCTTTGACGGCATCGAGACGTTCCTGGTCGGTAAAGGTTTCCCAACCCTGAAAAAAGACGACGCCGAAGTCTTTCGGATATTTTCGCTTTTCGTGGCGAAACCATTCGCTCATCACTTTGTGCGGGTCGCTGTGTTTGGCGAGCGACGCCTCGACATCGAATTCGGGCGGCGCATCGACAATGCCCAGATCCTGAACGGGAGCCGGGACGTTTCCCGCAAGCTTTCGCTCGATGATCTGATCGATCTTACGGTCGATGAGCTTTCCGAGATCAAGACTCGCGCCGGGATCCAAAAACATTTCGCCTTTTCCGGTAAGGAGCCAGTTGAGCGATATGTTGGTCTCGTTCGCAATTTTGATGAGCACATCGGGTGCCGGAAGGCGTCCGCCAAAGTAGTTACGCACGGTGGCATGCGGCACACCAATCCGCCGTGCGATCTCAGCCATCGTCGCGAATCCAAACGCCTCGCGCAGCCTTTCCACAAAAGATTCAGACATAACGTGGATAAAACGGTCGTTCAATCTGTATGCACAAATATTACTACGTGCGCATATTAGAACCAAGCAGTGGAGCTTCGGACGTTTCCGTTTTGTGTTTTTTTATTCAGTAAACCGCGAAAGACACGAACAGGCTCGAAAACGATCGCTTTGCCTCGAGTCGATTTGCTTGACACCGTGTTTTGCCAAAAGTATATTCAAAAGTTCGGCCGTTCTTCCTGGCGGATTTGCTCTTTCTTGTTAGTTTCACGCCTCTTCGGGCCACCCTAGCTCAGTTGGTAGAGCATTCGATTCGTAATCGAAAGGTCGTCGGTTCAAATCCGACGGGTGGCTCCACAGTCTTTTACACTCGCTGAATAACCCGAGGGCTGAAAGCGGCCCGTGAACGGCGAAGTACATCAGCGGCAACCAAAATCAGGCCCGCGTTAGCTTGCCTAATAATTTATGTTCAGATTATCGTTTGACCGGTTGCGATGGAAAAAATCAACAATCCGCGAACTGAAATCGACAGAATCGATACGGAGCTGCTGCGGCTTTTGAATGAACGCGCGCGGGTTGCATTGCGCGTCGGAGCGGCAAAATCGGATCGAGACGATGCACTTTGTGATCCAACTCGCGAGCACGCGGTGTTAGCGCGAGTTCGGACCGAAAATCCCGGCCCGTTTGACGAGCATGGTATCGAGAATATCTTTCAGCGCATCATCGACGAATCGCTTTATCTGCAGCAAAAACATTTTAACAAGCCCGCTATCGAAGAGCCCGCGGCAAGCCAGGGCATCGGCGTCGTTGCCGTCGGATCTCGAGTGGCTTTTTTGGGCGCACGCGGCACGTTTAGCGAAGAGGCGGCTTCGGCGATTTTGAACGACGGCTGCCAGCTCGTTTCGTTTCCGACGTTTGAATCCCTTTTCCGCGCGATCGAGGAAGAAAAGGCCGATTATATTTTGACGCCGCTCGAAAACAGCCTGGTGGGCTCGGTGCATCGCTGCTATGATTTGCTGCTGCGGAGCTCGCTGAGTATTGTCGCTGAGCTTGTGCTTCCGGTTTCGCATTTTCTTGTAGCGCCGGAAAATGCAACGCTGGAAACGATTCGCACGGTCGAATCGCATCCGGCGGCGTTAGCGCAGTGCGAGCGTTTTTTTGCAGCGTATCCACATTTACGCGCCGTTGCGGCGGGCGACACGGCCGGCAGCGTCCAGCGAGCAGTTGAAAGCGGCGATGATACACGGGCTGCAATCGGATCGAAACGAGCAGCGGCGATCTACGGCGGAAAGATTTTGCGCGAGCATTTAGAAGACCACGCCGAAAATTTTACGCGCTTCGCCTTGCTTTCAAACGAGAAAACAGATGCGGACACGGCCGACAAAATTTCGCTGGTCGTTCGGCTAAAACACAAGCCGGGAGCGCTTCACAGCGCGCTTCGGCCCTTTGTGCGACGCGGCCTCGATTTGCTGAAGATCGAAAGCCGACCGATAAAGGATTCGCCGAAAGAGTTTAACTTTTATATCGATCTGCGGCCGCCGGTTAATGACGGCGAGCTCGCGGGCGCGCTCAAGGAAATCGACGAACACACTGAGGATGTCCGCTTTCTCGGGCGATACTCGACGATCAATCTGAAAAGCGATCAGAATTAATAATATAACTATTTACCTGAAAGTTAATTATTTGCTTAGTAATTAACTGATAAAAAAGACTATCTGCTGCCGGCGGAAATTTATGATTTTAATTCTCAAACCGAATATTGATTCGCAGACACGCGAGTATCAGCGGCTCGTGGACCATCTGGAAAATCTGGCGAACATCGAGTTCCGCGTGCACAAAGTTCAGGGGGCATCGCAGACGTTGACCGAGATTTATCTGATCGGGAACACTGCCGCGCTTTCGATCGACGAGATGAAAAGCTTTGCCGCGGTCGACACGGTCGTGCGCGTTTCCGAAGAATACCGCGTGCTCGGGCGACACAAGGACGATTATCGCGCGACCCAGTTCAGCTATCAGGGCGTGGAATTCAGCCAGGACAATTTGAACGTTTTCGCCGGGCTGTGCGCGGTCGATTCGGCGGAAAGTGTCGCAGCGATGATGAAAGCATTGAAGGAGAACGGGCAGGTTTGCACACGCATGGGTGCGTACAAACCGAGGACGAGCCCGTACTCGTTTCAGGGTCACGGGAAAAATTGCCTGCCGTATGTATTCGAGCTCGCAGGCAAATACGGAATCAAGATAATCGCGATGGAGGTCACACACGAATCGCACGTCGACGAGATTCGCGAGGCGCTTCACGCGACGGGCGATCCGACCGGCGTGATGCTGCAAATCGGAACGCGCAACACGCAGAATTTCGAGCTGCTAAAAATAGTCGGCCGCCAGCAGGAGTTTCCCGTACTGCTCAAACGCGGCTTCGGCATCACGCTCGATGAATCTTTGCATGCGGCCGAATATCTGGCGAGCGAAGGCAACCAAAAGGTCGTGTTCGGACTTCGCGGAATGAAAACGAATATCGGTGATCCGCATCGCAACATGGTCGATTTTGCGCATATTCCGGTGGTTAAACGAATCACGCGCATGCCGGTGTGCATCGATCCTTCTCACTCGGTCGGCGGGCGCTTTCGCAGCTCGGATAAAATACTCGATGTGATGCACATCACGGCGCAAGGCGTAATCGCCGGTGCCAATATGATCCTTGTCGACTTTCATCCGAATCCACAAGCCGCTTTGGTTGACGGCCCTCAGGCGCTCAGAATCGAAGAGCTGCCGAAATTTCTTGCGGATGTGCGGATCGTGCGCGAGGCGTTTGAGAAAAGGTTGGCGATGTTTGGTTAGGACAGGTGATACACCGCGATAGCAGATGGGGCGGCGCTCGCCGGGCGAACAACCCCACCCGCTACCGAAGGTGGTAATGGCACGGGCGAGTCTTACTCTCCGCCCGGCGACATCTCAATCTCCGTCAATCGCTGCGGCGTCAGATTCAGCATATTGTCGCCGGCGTTGATCGAAACGGGTGAATTCCAGACGGCGAAACCGCGGCCGGATTTTGTGATGCCGAAAAGGTAATAGCTTTTCGGCTCGACGCCGGCGAGCTGCGCTTTGCCGGCGCCGTCGGTCGTGCCCGAATATTTGATATGTTCGTTTATCGCCCGCAAAGCGGCCCGTTGAAAATCGCCGTAGCGATCCGGATACATTGCCGCCAAACCGAAGCTGTTGAGCAACGTTTGCCCTGAAATCGGATCGAGATCGGCGTCGCCTAAAATCGATTCGAGGTCTTTATC
>JBHENZ010000003.1:0-9186 GCA_046261815.1 Pyrinomonadaceae bacterium
GAGCTTGCCCGCGCAGTGCTTGACGACGACAAGATCGTCGACCAGATGGAGCTGGAGATCGATCGCCTGAGCATCGAGATTCTCGCTCTGCAAAGGCCGGCCGCGCACGATTTACGTTTTGTCATTTCGGTCGCGAAAATTACGCCTATCCTTGAGCGAATTGCCGATCACGCGGGCAGCATAGCCGAGGCCGCAATTTTCCTTAACAACGAGCCGCAAGTAAAATCCTATGTCGATTTTCCGATTATGGCCGACACCGCTGCCGAGATGCTCAGGACGGCACTTGACGCCTTTGTTTCGGAAGACGCCGAGGTTTCGCGCGCCATCATTCAGCGCGACCGCGAAATCGATAAGGCTTACCACCGTGTTTTTAACGAGCTTTTGCAGCTGATGATCGAAATACCCTCTGCATCGACAGGCGCCGCCCATCTCTTATTTGTAGCCAAGCACCTTGAACGCATTGGCGATTATGTAAAGGATATTTGCGAATTGATCGTCTATCTTCGCGAGGCTGCCTTTATTAAGCACAGCATTTCAAGATAAGGAAGTTTTCTGGTTGACGATTTTTACCGCCGAGCGCCAAGAAAAGCATCAGAATTCGGCATTCCCGCATTGTGCCGTATCTTCCTGCCTCGCGGTCTCTGGGATTTAACTCTTCCTTGCCAAATGCAAGCCAGAGCGCAATGATTTTCGTCGAGTTGAGAGGCGTTTTCGGCATCTAAACCGTAGGGAGAAAAGCGATGTCGGCGGTATTGGAACTGGAAAAAGAGTTGGACGATTTTCTCGTGATGCCCGAGGCGGAACTTCACGTGACAATTGAGGTTGCACGGGCTGAACTAGGAAAGCGAGTTGTTGTTCTCGGCCATCATTATCAGCGAGACGATGTTGTCAGGCACGCCGATCTTACCGGAGATTCGTACCAGCTATCGGTGATGGCTTCGCAGACGGATGCAGAGTTTATCGTTTTCTGCGGTGTGCATTTTATGGCCGAGTCGGCCGATATTTTGGGTAAGCCGGAACAGCAGGTAATTTTGCCCGATCTCGGTGCCGGCTGCTCGATGGCCGACATGGCGACGATCGACCAGGTCGAAGATGCATGGGATCAGCTCAGGGCAATCGGCGTACTCGATAAACGCCTCGCCCCGATCACTTATATGAATTCGTCCGCCGCGATTAAGGCCTTTTGCGGCCGTAATGAAGGCGTTGTCTGCACGTCGTCGAATGCCGTGACGCTGTTCGATATTTACCTAAAAGAATTCGATAAAATGTTTTTCTTCCCCGACCAGCACTTGGGAAGAAATACGGGAGCGAAGTTCGGTATTCCGCTGGAAAAGATGGCGCTGTGGAACCCACACGAGGACCTTGGCGGCAACAAGGAAGAAGATTTATTAGACGCCAAACTGATTCTTTGGCGCGGACACTGTTCGGTGCACGGCAGGTTTAAGCCGTGGCACGTTGAAAAGGTGCGCAAAGATATTCCGGGCGTTCAGATTCTGGTTCACCCGGAATGCATGCGCGAGGTGGTCGAGCTCAGCGATCTGGACGGCTCGACATCGTTCATTATCAAAACGGTTGAAAATGCAGCAGCCGGGACAAAATGGGCGATCGGGACCGAAGTGAATTTGGTCAACCGTTTGCAGCGGCGTTTTCCCGAGAAGGAAATTCACTTGCTCGCGCCCGACCTTTGTATGTGCGCGACGATGTACCGAATAGCTCCGCAAAATCTGGCGTGGGCGATGGCCAATCTGGCCCACGGCGTGGTCGTAAACGAAATAAAAGTTGATGACGAAACGAAACACTACGCAAACGTGGCACTGGAAAGGATGATTAGCTTAACCGAGCGAAAAGTGTGACAGGAAGTTTGTCCGCGAATTACGCGAAAAGAGCGAACAAGAGAAGGGTTTTTATTCGCGTTCTTCGGCGTAATTCGAGGGCAAAAGATTTTTTGTGTGGCGGAAGTTACTGACAAATTACCAGATAACATCGGCGGAAAATACTACGTCGACGGGCAGTGTATCGATTGTGACGTGTGCCGCGACACATCTACCGCGAATTTTGCGCGAAATGACGAGAACGGTTATTCCTTCGTTTATAAACAGCCGGAAACGCCGGACGAGTTTGAACTTTGCGATGAAGCGTTGAATGCTTGCCCCGTCGGAGCGATAGGCGATAACGGAGCCGAAAAATATTTTACTAGACCGTAATTTTTATCCACCCATCGTCAACCCTCACCTCATACTTCTCAATCGAACAGTTCGTTTCTGTAAAACACTCACCGCTGCGGATGTCGAATCGCCAGTCGTGGAGGTTGCATTGCACAATGTGGCCGTAAAGGCGCGAATCGGCGAGCGGGTAGCCTTTGTGCGGGCAAAAGTTCTCGATGGCGTGGAACCGGCCGCCGGCGTTGAAAAGGGCGATCTCGGTGCCGTCTTTGAATTTGACGGTCGCACCGCGTCCCGGCGGCACGGATTCGGCTCGGCCTACGGTGACCACGCGATTTTCTCGTTTGGGTTTGCGTTTGTTGTGCTTGTGTTTACCCATTGGTTCGTCCGTTTCACCTTCGCTAACTTTGCGCCTTTCCCTTCGCGTCCTTTGCGGATATAGTTCGGTGGACTACTAAGGACGCGAAGGAGAAACGTTAAGATCGCGAAGGAGAAAGAAATAGTGTTGCTTATGGGGTGCTCGATGTGCAACCGTGCCGCGAAAACTTCGCTCTTGCTTTCTCGTCGCGGCTAAAACAAAATGAAGTAAGGAGATAGCGACCTATGGTAGAAGAGAGATCAGCCGCACGAAAGCGGTGCCGGGATATTATGACCTCGGACGTAAAAACCGCTGGGCGCGATACAAGTTTGCGTGATGCGGCTATATTGATGCGTGACGGCGATATGGGCTCATTGCCTGTGGTTGATGGCGAAAAGCTTGTCGGCATCGTCACCGACCGGGACATTGTTGTCCGATGCGTGGCGAAGGGCAAGAATCCGTCTACGCCAGTTTCAGAGGCGATGACGACCGAGTTGTTTTCCGTCAAGCTCGACGATTTTGCGTTCGAGGCGATCAGGATGATGGGCGACAAACAGGTTCGGCGCATTCCGGTTGTTGAACAAGACGGACGCCTTGCAGGAATAATCTCCATGGCCGACGTCGCACTCGAAACCGAAGACGAACGCGAAATTGCCGAAGCACTCGAAGAAATCTCCAGCGGCAGTGGATTTTGGAGCAAGAAATAGTTAGCGGTTGGCAGGGTGACGGCAATTTCCGCCAACTGCCGCTGCCAATCGTCTACCGACAGCGATGGCACGATCATTCAATAGGCAATTTCAGTTTCTTGCGACATCCAAGTCGGTGCAGTCCCCGGCGAGGCTTTGGTATCCGGCGGCGGATGTTTATCGAACGCCGGACGGATGGCTCGTGAAGGTCGAGCTTGCAGGCGTCGCCGTCGAAGACGTCGAGATCGAGATACACGGAAACGTTTTGTCGATCGTGGGCTGCAGGAAAGACAAGTCTTACGCGGTTGGAATGACTTTTCAGCAGATGGAGATCACATACAGCCAGTTCGAAAAAACGCTCAAATTTCCGGCATCGATCGAGGGCGCAAGCGTCGAGCATAATTTCGAGAATGGTTTGCTAATCATAAAGCTGTGGAAAGCGAGGTAGAACGAACTTCCGTTTGTTCATCGACGTGGGATTGTTTGAGTGGCGAGCGACTACCTGAAGTTTGTCGAACATTGGACAGGGGCTAATTGATGGCGGAAGAAAATATTCAAAACAAAGCAGCGGCAGAACCGTTCGAGATCGCGATATTGCCGCTGCAGAATACGACTTTGTTTCCGGAAACTGTGGTGCCGCTGGCCGTCGGTCGCGAGCGTTCGATGAGGGCGGTCGAGTCGGCATTGAGTACGGAAGAAAAGCTGCTCGGCTGCATCACCACGCGAACACACGACGTTACCGGCGACGAAGCCAAATACAACGATCTTTTCGCCATCGGCACGGTCGTCAATATCAAGCGGATGATGCGCAACGACGGCATTATGCAGCTGATCGTGCAGGGAACGGAGCGGTTTGAGGTGACCGAGTGGATCCAGGAACAGCCCTTTTTGCGTGCGAAGGTCCGAATTCTTCCCGAGCTTCGCCGCGTCGACGACGAAGAAATCGAGGCACTCCGTCGCAACATCCAGCAGATGATCCAGCAAGCATTGGCGATGCTGCCGCAAGTGCCGCCCGAGGTCCGCGTTGCGGTCATGACGCAAAACGATCCGGTTCAACTTGCCTACTTTCTAGCCTCGGTACTTGATCTTGGAGTTGACACCGAGCAGAAAATGCTCGAATCGGACACGACCGACGGCCTTTTAAACCTTGCCCACGCTTCACTCGCACGCGAGCTCGAGATCATGCAGATTCGGTCGAAGATTGCCATCGAGGCGCAAAGCGAGATGGACAAATCGCAGCGCGATTACGTGTTGCGACAGCAATTAAAGGCAATTCAAAAAGAGCTCGGCGAAGACGAGAGCGGAGAAAAGGCCGAGGCCGCGCAGCTTCGCGAGCGGCTCGATGCGGCTAACCTGCCCGACGATGTGCGAAAAGAGGCCGCACGCGAGCTAAAGCGCATGGAAGCTTTGCCGCAGCAGGCACCGGACTTTCACGTCATCCGTACCTATCTCGAATTCATTCTCGAACTGCCGTGGCTGAAATCGAGCGAGGAAAAGCTCGATTTGAACGAAGCTCGCAAGATTCTGGACGAAGATCATTACGGCCTCGAGGACATCAAAGAACGCATTTTGGAGTCGCTCGCCGTCGTCAAGCTGCGTCCCGATTCAAAGAGCCCAATATTGCTTTTTGTCGGCCCACCGGGCGTAGGGAAAACGTCGCTTGGCCGGTCGATTGCCCGCAGCCTGGGTCGCGAATTTGAAAGGATGAGCCTCGGTGGAATGCGCGATGACGCCGAGCTTCGAGGGCATCGCCGTACATACATCGGCGCCATGCCGGGACGGATAATACAGGCACTTCGACGTGCCGGCGTAAACAATCCGGTTATGATGCTCGACGAGATCGATAAGCTCGGAAACGATTATCGCGGCGACCCGTCGAGCGCGCTGCTCGAAATTCTCGACCCGCAGCAAAACAACACTTTCAGGGACAATTATCTCGATCTTCCGTTTGATCTTTCGAAGGTTTTTTTTATCGCAACGGCCAACCAACTCGGCCCGATTCCGATGCCACTTCGCGATCGAATGGAGATCATCCAGCTTGCCGGTTACAGCGACCGCGAGAAGCTGAATATCGCAAAACAGTATCTCGTTCCGCGACAAATCATGGAAAACGGTTTGGCCGAGGATCAGCTTGCAATCAGCGACGACGCCATCAACTTGCTGACCGCCCGCTACACGCGCGAGGCAGGCGTCAGGCAATTAGAGCGGACAATAGGAAATCTCGCTCGAAAGGTCGCGTTAAAAGTGGCCGAAAACACCCCTCCTTCCAAAGGAGAGGTGGCGGCCGCGTCGGCTGACGGGGTGCTTGATGACGAGGCTTCGGTACCAATCAAATTCAAAATCACCGCAGCCGATATCAAAGACTACCTCGGCGGCCCGCGATTTTATCCCGAATCAGCCCGCGAAGAGTTGCCCGCCGGCGTTGCGACCGGGATGGCCTGGACCGAAATGGGCGGTGAGGTCCTGTTCATCGAGGCGACCGCGCTACCCGGAAGCAACGGTCTCACCCTCACCGGCCAGCTCGGCGAGGTGATGAAAGAATCGGCACAGGCCGCACGTAGCTATCTGTGGTCGCACGCGTCGGAATTCGAGATCGACCCGCAAATCATCAAGGAAAACGGCGTGCACCTGCACGTGCCCGCCGGCGCGATTCCGAAGGACGGCCCGAGCGCGGGCGTGACGATGGCCTCGGCCCTCGCCTCGCTTTACACAGGTCGCAAGGTGCGATCCGACACGGCGATGACCGGCGAAATCACCTTGTCCGGCCTTGTCTTTCCCGTCGGCGGGATAAAAGAGAAGGTTCTCGCCGCCCACCGCGCCGGCATCCGCCGAATCATCGTGCCCGCCCAAAACGAAGCCGACATCGAAGATATCCCCGAAGACGTTCGAAAAGAGCTCCATTTCACCTTCGCCACCCGCGTCAGCGACGTGCTCAACGCCGCCCTGGAGAAGACGCGCACCGAACCGGAAGGCACGAATTTCCACCACCCCGGGGTCGAGCCGCGCGCGGATTCAGCTGATCGTTTGATCGCGAAGGGGACCAAAACACCGCGTTGAGAGCGTTAGACCAAGCTGTTGGGAAAAAATATCGGTACGATTAATCGAGCCTTTCGGAATCCCAGCTTTAGAGTTAGTTAGAAAACGAGTTGAGTAACAAAAGAGATTTGTAAACAAGGACTTCGTTCCATTTTATGGGCGCGCTTGAGCAGAACTAGCCGGGTCGATTGGGGGCCCGAGAGAGAATCATGCAGCACGAATTAAAACGCTACTGGGTTTCGTGCGGCAAGATCAGCCCTGCTGAGTAACTAGCACCTTGGAAGACATATTCCCGTATCGGGATTTACGTCAGCGTCCGATTTGTTTATACTACATTCAGTTTGCTCTAGAAATGATTCGATGAGAGAGAATAGAGAGGCAAGCTAAAAGGATCTAAGACAAACCCCGGGAGTTCCCGGGAAACAGATTTTGACGGGTCGAGCACGATCTTTATCAAAGGATATGTGCTCCCTGGCTGTAAGGCGATAACACCTTATTCAGCTTACCGAGTTCCTGCGTGAAAACACCCGAAGTTCTTCGTTTTGGGAGTCGCTTCCAAAACCAATACCTTAAGACCATTTTACGCTAAGACTCCGTCCCGCGGTTTCGATGGTCGAAATCTGCAGTTGATCCGCTTACCTCTCGTCACTCATCCGACCCATTTCTAAGGCGACAATAGAACTACGATTAAGGAAACTATAACGATAATATGTCGAAAGAAATGATCGTCAGCGTCAATGGACGCGAAAAAAAGATCGCGATCCTGGAAAACGGGCGCGTGTCGGAATTTTACATCGAACGAGGTGAGGAAAATTCCGGAATTGTTGGAAATATTTACAAGGGCCGCGTGCAGCGTGTGCTGCCGGGAATGCAGTCGGCATTCGTCTCGATCGGACTTGAGCGTGATGCGTTTCTCTACGTCTCCGACTTTTTTGACGAAGAAGAAGAGATCGAACGCATCGTGATGGAAAAATCGAAAAAATCCTCGGCTGAAGACGCCCGGCGCGAGGCCGACGAGCGAATCAACCGTGCTCGCGTCGAACGCGAAAAACAGATGGAATCCGCGCAGGAGATTGCCGAACCGTTGGCCGAGGCAGGTGCATCTGCGGTTGACGAGGGCACCGATTTCCGTGATGGCAAAGCCGAATCGAAAGGCCGTGGACGCGGGCGGCGCGGCCGTGAACCAAAACAAGAAGCGAAAGTGGCGGTTGAATTCGACGAGTTTCCTAATGCGGTTGAACCCACTTTCGAACCTTACGCCGACCCGGGTTTCGAGCGGATCATCGATGACGAGGAAACGGGTGAGCTGTTCAAGGACGCCTTTCGTCAGGAGGCCATCGTCGATCAGGTGCGGGCCGTCGAATTCGATATGGAAGCGACGGCTGAAGCCGAAGTCGGGTCATTGCTCGAACAGGTGGCTGATACAGGCGGCTTTGAACGAATAGCTGACGACGAAGAAACTCCGAAACCGACGAAAACGCGTGGCGCAAGAGGACGCGGTAAAAAGGCGGTCTCAACGGACAAGATCTCCGACACCGCTTCACCTCGAGATGAGGCGCCGAAAACGAGGCGGCGAGCAAAAGCTGAACCAACGGGAGCTAAAACACCGCGTTCGCGAACTAAGAAAAAAGCTGCGGAAACTGTCGAGGCAGACAATGCCGCGGAGAACTTGCCAGATGCCGAAGCATCATTACGCGAAACTGCTGACATTGCCGACATGGCCGTGCGTCGCGGAGGCCGTGGGCGCCGACGAGGCGGGCGAGGGCGGCGAGAGGAGTCTTCGAATTCGCCAACTGACACCGCCGACATCAACGACCTCGATCAGATTGATGGCGAGAGCGACGTTGTAGAATTTGCGGATTCGGGAAAGGATGGAGCGAGTGATCAGTCAACCGCAGCCGTGGCCGAAGCGGTAATCGACACACCCCGACCGCCGCGCGAAAGACGTGAAAAACGTGCCGATAATCGCACTGACCGCACTGATAACCGCAGCCGAACGTCTGAAAACGGAAACGGCCGGCGTGGCGAACGACCTGAACGGTCCGACAAATCAAGAGAAGGAGAGCGTCGAAATCGTCCGCCGCAGCCTACGATTTCCGATCTCCTGCGCGAGGGTCAGGAAATCCTTGTTCAGATCGCGAAAGAACCAATAGCACGCAAGGGTGCCCGCATTACGTCGCACATTGCATTGCCCGGCCGCTTTCTCGTTTACATGCCGACGATCGAGCACTTGGGCGTTTCGCGAAAGATCGAATCGGCGAATGAACGCGGCCGTCTTCGCACATTAATTCAGCGAATCAGAAGCGAGGAAGAAATTCCGTCGGGCGGATTTATCGTGCGTACGGCTGGCATCGGTATTTCCGAAGAAGACTTGAGACAAGACGCACGCTATCTTGTCCGCACATGGCTCGACATCAAAAAGGATTCTGAAAAAGCCAAATCGCCGGCGGTTGTTCATCAGGACCTGGACATCGTGCAGCGTCTGCTTCGCGACCAGCTTTCCGATAGTTTTAACGCCATCCGCGTCGATAGCGAAGAGGAATATTTGCGAATCGTCGAATTCATCAATCGCATTTATCCGCGAATGGTCAATCGCGTAAAGCTTTACACGCGCGAAGAGCCAATTCTCGAAACGTACGCCGTGCAGGAAGAGATCGACAAGGCCCTAAAACCGCGCGTTTGGCTCAAATCGGGCGGCTATCTCGTGATTAATCAGACCGAAGCGTTGGTCGCGATCGACGTGAACACTGGCAAGTTTGTCGGCAAGGGCAACGCGCGGCTCGAAGACACGATCACCAAGACGAATATGGAAGCCGTCGACGAAATCGCCCGGCAGATTCGCCTTCGCGATCTCGGCGGCATCATCGTGCTCGACCTGATCGATATGGAAGATCGCCGCAATCGCCACAAGGTCTCGCAAGCCTTGCAGGAAGCTCTTTCGTAC
>JBHENZ010000004.1:0-4189 GCA_046261815.1 Pyrinomonadaceae bacterium
CGACGGTGAAGCGCGCTTGAATTCCGCGATGATATTTATCCCATCTCGCCCGAGCGCGCCAGTGAAAATACCGGCTCCCTTCGGAGCCAGTTTCGCAACCGTGTTTTCAGCCTCAGCCACGGCCGCGCAATTCTTAGCCTGAAGCACCCGCCGTCGTTTAGATTCGAAAATTTTGTCGAGCACGGTCGTCATACTTGTCTTGAAATCGATGCCATCTGCTCGAGTTTTTCCTTAGCCGCGCGGCTGCGAATGCTCTCGTCTGCCGCTGCCGCGGCGGTTTCAAGGGAATTTGCTTTTCCGGCAACATATAATGCGGCCGCAGCGTTGACCAAAACAAGATCGCGTGCCGCAGCATTATCGTGTGTACCGTCAAACACATCTCTTATCATTTGCGCGCTTTCGCGGACGGAATTTGCCTTTAAGCTTTCGATCGCACGAGCCCGGACCCCAAAATTTGAAGGAGAAATTTCACGTTCTGAAACGACGCCGTTACTTACCTCGGCTACGTAAGTGGGGCCGGAAAGAGTTATTTCGTCGAGTCCATCATGGCCATGCACGATCCAGGATTTCCCCGTGCCTAGTTTCGAAAGGGTTGTCGCAGTAGGCAGCAGCCGCTCACGGTCCCAAACTCCGATTATTTGAAACGGTGCGGCAGCCGGGTTGCAAAGGGGCCCGAGATTATTAAAGACGGTCGGAAGTCCGAGTTCTCGTCTGACTTTTCCGAGCACTGGAGAAAGCTTGTGAAAATTCGGAGCAAATAAAAAACACATTCCGATTTCATCAAGAGATTTTCCGGCTTTTTCGGCATCTGCCGAGATATCGACGCCTAGTTCCGCAAGCACGTCGGCGCTGCCGCTATTGCTTGTTGCCGCCCGATTACCGTGTTTGGCGACCGGCAACCCTGCACCGGCGACAACAAATGCCGCCGCAGTCGAAACATTGAATGTCTTGACCTTACTTCCGCCCGTTCCTACGGCGTCGACGAACACTTGATGTTTCGTCTGCACGCGAATGCACCGTTCGCGCATTATTTTTGCCAGCTCGAAGAGCTCGCTATCAGCGATGCCTTTCACGTGCCAGGCGAGCAAGAGCCGCCGCAAGATGTCTTCGTTTGTTTCTTTTATCACAAAGTCAAAAAACCTCCCGACATCGGCGGGCGAGAGGTCGTAACCCGACTCAAACAACCCAACAAATTCTGCAAGCCCCTCTGTCATTATTACAAACCCGCTTCCGCAATTTCGATCGTATTTATCTGCGCCCTCGCTTTATTTACCGTCTCGTTAAACTCGCTCGACGGCACCGAATCGGCCACGATCCCCGCACCGGCCTGTACCGTCGCCACACCATTCTCGAGAACGACCGTTCGAATCGCGATGCACGTATCCATGTTCCCGGAGTAATCGAAATACCCGACGGCTCCCGAATAAATGCCGCGAGGTGTCGGCTCGAGCTGTTCGATTTTTTTAATTGCTGCAACTTTTGGCGCACCGGAAACCGTACCGGCAGGGAAGCAGGCCGCGAGTGCGTCGAAGCAATCCTTTTCATTATCAAGTTTTCCGGTTACCGAGCTAACAAGATGTTGAACGTGCGAATACTTTTCGATATTCATCAACGATTCGACCTTTACGCTTCCGTATTCGCATACACGTCCGAGGTCGTTGCGGCCAAGATCGACAAGCATCATATGTTCTGCTATTTCCTTTTTGTCTGCTCGCATTTCGTCGCCTAGTCGAGCATCGATCTCCGCCGTTTCACCACGTGGTCTCGTTCCAGCAATCGGTCGATATTCAAGCTCCCGGCCGCGGCAGCGAACGAGCATTTCCGGCGATGCGCCGATCACGGACTTTCGATCCACCTGCAGCAAAAACATATACGGCGACGGGTTCAGCGATCTTAGTGCGCGATAAATTGCTATGGGAGAGGCAGCGGTCTTTCGCGAAAATCGCTGCGACAAAACGACCTGATAGCAATCGCCGGCGCAAATCATTTCTTTGATTCGCCGTACGGCCTCCTCAAACTGTTCTCTTGAAAAATTCGATTCAATTGGCGAAACTCCTTCGACTTCCGGCTTCGGCGGTATATCAATTTGGTTCGACTCAAGCGCGCGGCGGACGTCGGCAGCCTTTGTCCTCGCCTTGCGAAAAAGTTTTTCGAGCTCTGCGTCGTCGCCCTTGGCTTCGTCCGCAAATACCAAACAAACAATTTTAATCTCTTGCTTTGCGTGGTCGAACGCGACAATGGATCGGAAGAACATAAAACAAGCTTCGTCCGCGCTTGCTCTGACTTCGTTTAATGAAGGCTCGAACCAACGTGCGCAGGAGAATTCCAGAAAACCGATCGCTCCGCCAATGTAAGAAGGCAGGGATTCATCGCTCTCCACCTTGCGGCCGTGGAAATGTCTTCTAAGAAAATCCAGGACGCCGATCTCGACCCTTCGAGCGCCGTGCCGTGTGACGACATTCACTCGACGATCGTTCCCGCAGATAACAGTTTCCGGATCGACTCCGATAAACGAGTATCGGGCGACCGATTCGCCGCCCGCCACGGATTCGAGCAAAAAAGAGTGCGATTTGTCGGAACCGAGCTTTAGAAAAACAGCAAGCGGCGTGAGCAAATCGCCGGGCATCGTTTCAATTACCGGAATAACGTTCACTGATCGCGGGCCTAGTGCAAATGCCTGGAAGTCGTCCATAAAAACAAAAATGCCGCCCGTTTATTGCTGGCGGCATCTGCTCGTTTAACGGAATTCTAATCCTTCGGCTACGGCCGAAATCCTTACGTCAGGCAGATCTCCGCGAATGCGCGCCAAGCGGGCACGTTCTGCCAGCCGGTGTTCGCGAAAGTCGATACCTGAATTCTCTCCATTACAATAGTTTTTAACAAATCAATATATAGCCTGTCAATTACATACGCGGCGGCACTTCGATCCCCATAAGGTCGAGTGCGGCGGTCAACGAATTTCTCACCCGATCGACGACGGTGATAAGAAGTGCGCGTTTGACCACATCTTTTTCAGGCAGAATTTTGTGATGGTGATAGAAAAGATTAAACGCCTTCGCCAGATTAAAAGTGTACTTTGCCAAAATAGCGGGCTCGGTCTGCGTTGCCGCCTGATAAACCGCCTCCTCTAGACGCGACGCGAGCAGCAGCAATGACCAGATTTCATCGCCCGATTCACTCGCGAACACCTCGGCCACTTTTTCGCGGTTGGCGATGAGATCGTGAGAATCTTCAAGTCGTTCACCTTGAACTTCGAGCTTTCGAAAGATCGAATTTGCCCTAACGGCCGAGTATTGGCAAAAGCATCCGGTTTCGCCTTCAAAAGATAATGCTTCGTTGAAGTCGAAGATGATAAGAGTGTTTTTCGTGAACTTAAGCAAAAAATATCGCAACGCTCCTACCGCGATTTGGTGGGAAATGCTCACCTTTTCTTCGTTCGGTGCATCGGGATGGCGTGTTTCCACCTCACCAAGTGCATTTTCCTCAAGCCGGTTCAGCAAATCGTCCGCTTTTACGCCAAGACCTTTACGGCCGCTCATTTCGATGAATGTCCGCGCTTTGTCCTCGTCTGACAGCTTAAACCCCAGCATTTCTGCCGCCGCCGGCGAAAGCGTTACCATTTCGTACGATAAGTGCACGCTCGCACGCTCGCCCTTTTCCGGGGCAAGCAGAGCGACGCCTTTTTTCACGACTTCCTGCGTGTACGATTGACGTGAATCGATCACGTTGTAAACCGTGTCGCCGCCACCGAATTGCGGACTCGTCGGGCCATCCTGTGTCGCATCGGCGGTGGTAGTCCAGACCGTCTTGCCATCGGCATAATCGTAAAACTCGTGGTAATAGAAATCCATCCCGAGCAAGCCGAGTTTCCACATCTGGTAGGCGATGTCTTTGCCGGTGTAGGTGACGGTTCCGTTTGAACGGACAAGGATTTTGTCAGCCTCGTGGTCGTCTGAACTCGAATGTGATTCGAACGGCATCACCCAACATCCGGCATTTTTGCCGTCCGTTTCGTAACGGATCGCGCCTCGCTGCTTCATCTGCTCAAACGCCTTTTGCCAAAAGTGGAGATGAAGAATTTCCGATTCGCGCGGGAGCAAATCGTAGCGAATCGAAAAACGCTCCATCGTCTTTAAAATGCATTCGACATTTCTGGTAGCAACAAAATCGGCAAGCTCGGCCGTCGGAC
>JBHENZ010000005.1:0-8819 GCA_046261815.1 Pyrinomonadaceae bacterium
TTTTAGTGTTGCCTATAGCAATTTCGATCGTGATCCCGGCAACGTTGATATTGTTGAAATTCCGGTAAGCTTTCAAATCGGCGTCACCAATCGGTTCGAAGTGTTCTTCAATACGGATGCTTACAGGACGGTCAAGGTAAACTCTCCGGGTAACCTGTCGAGTTTCTATCTGCCGAACTCGCGGCTTCGCTTCGGCAATATATTTACGAGCGGCGGTGCGATCGTATTGGCCCCTGGAACCGGTGGACCATTCGCCAACACGGCTGTATTTCGGCCGCAAGGTACCGCACCTTTCGTTCAATTTCCGTTCACCGGCGGACCCGCGGGAACATTCGGTCTGAATTTCCCGTTCACGTCGGGCCCCCCGTTTGGTTTCCCGACTGGGACGGGAGCTTTAATCGGCCCGCCGAGACAGGGCGGTGAGGGCGCCGACCTTTTCCCGGGCATTGGTTCGGTTTTCGGCAGCATTCTGCCGGGCATCGTGCTACAGGCGGCCGGAGGGCCGGTTCCGACCGTTTTTACGGTCGCTCCTTCGTATCTTAACGATGCACCGTTCGTCAACCGGACGTTTGGCGAATCGTCCTTCAACACTTTCACCGGTGGTATCAAATGGCGTTTTACGGGAATTAACAACCCGGTCGGCGTCGGTATCGTCGCTTACTACAAGTATTTTGCAGATCGCGCCGACGATTTCAGCGGGTTCAATCAGCTGCAGCGTGGAGCCAGCGCGGGCGGTAGCAAGGGTGACATCGGTGTGACTTTGTTCGGCGACGCACGCTTACGCCGCTGGGTAAACCTTTCGGCTAACGTCGGTTATGTATACACCACCAATCCGAAGATCGACGATTTCACGCTGCTCGATCGCGGCGACGAGTTGCAGGCGGCCTTTGGCGTCGACTTCCCGGTCAACAAGTACTTCCAGCCGATAGTCGAGTTCCGCTCGCTGCAGTACGTCGGCGGCCGCACGCCGAACGCGTTCGAGAACAATCCGATGGACGGCATCGCCGGTGCGAGATTCTTCCCGGCCCGCTGGTTCGGGTTCGGTGTTGCGTATCGACGCCACTTCAACGATCAAGACGCGGACAGCTTCGACGACGAAGAAACATTTACTACGAGCGTAAATGTGCCGCCATTCCAGGGCAGCCCGGGACGCACCGTCGTCACGTCATTCTCGGGCGTTCCACCGGGATTCCGGACCTCGGAGGATCCGCATGGGTTTATCATTCAGGGCTTTATCGGCCGGCGTAACCCGCGTGCCGTGGAGGTAGTGAACCAGTTCGCCAACGTCACTAATTTAGTGGTCAGCGATACAACAATAACCCTGCCGTGTCCTCCGGGATTTCGCCCGGCAGACGGTCAGGTTTGTGCGGATAACACAACGGTCACCGTGGCGACCACTGCGGTCGATCCGGAAAACGACATTCTTACCTACAATTACACCGTCTCCGGCGGCCGCATTGTTGGTACGGGTGCCAACGTTGAGTGGGATGTCAGCGGTCTGGCACCCGGAACTTACACGATCACGTCCGGCGTCGATGATGGCTGCGGTCTTTGCGGACAAACGCAAACCCGCACGATCACCATCGCCGAATGCGTCTGCGTACGCGTTTGCGAATGCCCGTCGGTTAGCGTTACGGGTCCCGCCGGTATCACGCGGCCTTCCGATACGATGACCTTTACGGCCAACGTTTCGGGCGGCAGCCAGCAGGGTCCGATTACCTATAACTGGAGAGTGGACCGCGGCACGATCGAATCCGGCCAGGGCACTCCGAGCATTACCGTTCGCACGAACCAGGCAGATGCGGGATCGAACGTCACGGCGACTGTCGATATAGGCGGACTCGATCCAGGATGCGATTGCCCGAGAGAGGCAAATGCCACCGGACCGGTTGAAGGCGCACCTGAGGCATCCAGCCTTGGAGAGATCGGCCCAGTCTCGAACGATGAGGTAAGGGCTCAGCTCGACACGTTCTTCGCCGAGCTGCAGAACAACCCGAACGATCAGGGTTATGTCATCACGTATGGAACGCCGAGACAGATCGCTCAACGCGAGCGTCTGATCACGAACCACATCGCGTTCCGTCAGTTCGACCGAAGCCGCATTACGCTGGTCCAGGGTACGGACACAGGTGATGGCCCGAGATCGCGGCTCTTCCGCATCCCGCCGGGAGCGACACCGCCGACACCGTAAACCTTAGCTTCACGCCCGTAAGGCGTGAACATCGAAAAGCGGATGAGGATCATAGCCTCATCCGCTTTTTCTTTCTTTGTTCGATTTATCTTCCGAATCTGAGATATTTGCTTTGAGAGATGGACAGTACAGTAATTGAAACGTCCGAAACGGCCAAGGAAAAGGCAAAGCAATGACGGTCAATAAAAGTTTTGCTTTAGGTTTGTTTTCGTGTAGAATACCTACCGCTTTGGACTCTTCCGTTTGGCGCCTTTCCGCAAAAGAAAGCTTTCCAAAACCGCAGTGACCGTTCGTAACTTTGGGGACGAGATTGATTACTCATTCCAGGAATAGCGTTTCGTTTCAAAAGATGCTAAACAAAATAGATTCATCAGTTTGCGTTTCCAGATCCGCCAGAAAATTTATTTGGAAAATCGGGGACGGGACAGAGAAGCGGACCGTAACTCTCTAAGTTATAAGTGTTTGCGTGTCGCATCGAGGCTTGGGACAAGCGTGGGACAAAGGTGATAGCCGGGCCTTGATCAAACCTATGCAAACATCCGCGCCGGTTTCGTCATCATAAATATCCGAGGTTCCCCTAAATCAGTCGGAGAATTACCACTTAGCGGAAAAAGTCCCGTATGAACGCAAGATTTATAAATCAAAACCCGATAGCGGCCTTTGTAATAATCGTTTGTCTTTTTTCCCACGTGCTTGCCTTTGCAGCCGACGAGGGAAACGTTTTTACCGATCCTGAAAAATTCACCTCGTGGGAAGTGGTCGGCCCGACGGGCGGCGATGTTCGCGTGGTGGCGATCGACCCGAAGGACAAAAATCAAATGTATCTGACGACGATGGACGGCCAGATTCACACCTCATCCGACGCCGGACTTACGTGGCGTCTGCTCGTAAATCTAGAACAGCCGCGGCTGGTGCTGGACAATCTTTTTGTCGACAGCCAAGATTCGAAGGTAATTTACGCTTCGGGTAATCGCGGTAACCTCGCAGGCGGATTTTTCAAATCTGAAAACGGCGGCAAAACGTGGAAGGCGGCCAAAGATTTGAAGAATCAGGCGGTCCACGCGTTGAGCCAGGCAATCGATAAACCCGAAATGCTTTTCGCGGGCACGTTAACTGGCGTTTGGCTTTCGAAAGATTCGGGCGACAATTGGGAAAAGATCGAATCCGAAACCATGCCGGCGAACGTTAATTCATTCGCGGTCGATCCGAAACGAAACAGCACGTTGTACGCAGGCACTTGGCACCGTCCGTACAAATCTACTGACAGTGGTAAGACGTGGCGTCTGATCAAGGATGGGATGATCGACGATTCCGACGTGTTTGCCGTGACGGTCGACCCGCGTAACTCGCAGCACATCGTCGCATCGGCCTGCAGTGGCATTTACGAATCGTTCAACGGCGGCGAACGTTGGGCGAAGATTCAGGGGATTCCCGCACAGTCTCGCCGAACACGAGATATCGTACAGCACCCGAGCGTTGCCGGAACTATCTACGCAGGCACGACCGAAGGCTTTTGGATGACGACGAACGGCGGAAAATCCTGGATGCTGACGACGCCCCGAAATCTAGAAGTAAACTCAATCGCGGTTCACCCCGAGGAACCGAATCGCATATTCATCGGCACCAATAATTTCGGCGTGATGGTTTCAACCGATGGCGGCAAGAACTTTTTGCCAGCCAACGCAAATTTTACGAGCCGACTGACCTATTCCGTTATCCCGGACGTTTCGCAAGCCGATCGGCTTTACGCGATCACGCAGAATACGGCATCGAGTGGCGGATTCTTTTTCGTCAGCAGCGATGGCGGCAAGAACTGGTCACAGACAAAATCGCTTGATATTAATCGGGTGTCGCCATTCGCATTTCTGCAGGATCGTGTCGATCCGAACCGCGCGTTCCTAGCGACGAGCTTAGGCCTTTACCGCTCTTCCGACCGCGGAAACACCTGGACGCTACTCGCTCCGCCGAAGCCGCCCGCGACGAAGAAACCCGCTCGCAAAGCGGTAAAAGGAAAGAAACCCGCGCCCATACCTAAAACGCCGGGACTGAAAAAGCCTGAAGTGGCGGTTGTCGAAAACTTTAACACTACTAAAACGGTTGCTGCGTTTACCGAAAAAGTGCGCGTTCTGGCCTTTACAGAGGACGACCAGAACGGCTTGTTCGCCGGCACCGACACCGGCCTTTATCGCACCTACGACATCGACAAAGGCTGGGAGAGAATTCCGTTGGGCGAGGGCATTAATCATCACGTATACGCGGTGTATGCCTCACCGCTCGTTCCGGGAACGATCTGGGTGGGAACTGCGAGCTCGGGCGTGATCGTCTCGACCGACGACGGAAAGACCTGGTCGAAAACGGAAGGCGTGCCGCATGATATTCCGATTAGCTCGATAACCGGCGATCCGAAAAGGCCGAATTATCTTTACGTCGGCTCGGTGCAATCGTTTTACATCAGCCGCGACGGCGGACGCACATGGCTGCGTCGCGGCAACGGGTTGCCGCTCGGCAACTACACAAGCATTTTGATCAACCCCGAGGATACTGACGAGATGTTTGTCGCGAGCGCGCTCGAGCAGGATGGCGGCGTTTACTATTCTGAAAACGCCGGAATGAAATGGAAACGCATCGATTCGCGCGATATGAGGATTCCCAGCCGCCGCGTTTGGTCTATGGCCTTTGACCCGGCGAATCCCGGCCGAATCTTCGCCGGCTCGCATTCGTCCGGAGTTTATCGCATCGACTGGAAATCGAAATCGGCCAATAACGAATCCGAAGCCAAAGTCGCTGGCGAGAAAGACGGCAACTAATCTTACAAACAAAGTGAAACTCGAAGGCGGACGCCTCATAGCGTTCGCCTTTTCCTTTTATTCGGCGCGATATCACGATTTATAATTTGGAACTTCAATAATCGAATCTTATAATCTTTCTGTTCAGGAGCTTACACGTGACGCAAACAATCGCCTGTCCGGGTCCGAAAGGAAACGTCGTTCTGCGCGTTGAGAGCCTGCGGTTCGCCGAAATTCCCAATCAGTCGCGCTTGTTCATT
Source organism: Pyrinomonadaceae bacterium (assembly GCA_046261815.1). Taxonomy (GTDB): domain Bacteria; phylum Acidobacteriota; class Blastocatellia; order Pyrinomonadales; family Pyrinomonadaceae; genus OLB17. Next base: position 5,238 of record JBHENZ010000005.1, read on the forward strand.
CAGTATCAGAACGACCCTCTGTCGCTTCGCAAATACTATCCATCGAGTGTGCAATCGCACACACAAATTTCTGATCGAATACCGGAAGTGCTCAAAAATCACACGACCGACCGCGGCTCGTTATGCGATGCACTTGAGGAGATGAATCAAAAATACGGAGCTTCGGCTCGAACGCTGGAAAATATCAGCCTGCTTCGCGAACCTGATTCGGTTGCCGTTGTCACGGGCCAGCAGGCAGGTTTATTTTCAGGGCCGCTCTACACAATTTATAAAGCGCTTTCTGCGGTGAGGGCGGCCGAATGTTTGCGCGGCCGCGGATTCAAGGCCGTGCCTGTTTTTTGGGCGGCAACCGAGGACCACGATTTCGAGGAGGTGTCGAAGGCATTCGTCATTGATACGGCGGGCAATCTTGCGGAACTTACGGCTGCTGCGGATGTTGCTTATCAGGATCTTCCGGTCGGCGAAGTAAAGATAGGAGCATCGATGGCGGCCGTGGTCGATAAGCTTTTCGATTCGTTGGCGCCAACCGAATTTTCGCCCGGACTTCGAGGCATGATCGAGTCAAGCTGGCGGGAAGGTGAATTTTTCGGGGACGCTTTTGCGAAACTGCTTTCGAAATTGATGGGCGATTACGGGCTTGTCATTCTTTGTCCACTCGACCCACGATTGAAAAAGTTGGCCTCGCCAATTTACGAGACGGCCATCAAAAACTCCGGCGCGATTGTTGCGGCGCTCCGTGCCCGTAGTGCAGAGCTCGTCGATGCCGGATTTTCCGCACAGGTGTTAATCGGCGAAGATTATTTTCCGCTGTTTTGGCATGACGAAGACAACCGGCGTATCGCTCTGAAAAAGACTGTGGACGGTAAGGTACGAGCAAAAGATGGCTCGCGAGAGTTTACATTAGAGGAACTCGCCAGAATCGCCGTTTCAGAACCGCGGCGACTCAGCCCGAGCGTCGTTTTGCGGTCGGTCGTTCAGGATTTTATTTTGCCGACCGTTTGGTATTTTGGCGGGGCGGCCGAAGTATCGTATTTTGCGCAAAGCGAGGAGGTTTATCGAATATTAGAACGGCCGACAACGCCGATCCTGCATAGGCAGAGCTTTACGTTCGTCGAACCGAAACATGCGAAAACGCTTTCGCGATTCGAGCTGGAAGTTTGCGATCTTTTTCAACCTGTCGGAAAATTGCTTCCCGAAATCGTCGAGGAACATTTGAATTCGGACACGGCGAAAACATTTGCCGGCGTAGAGGAAGGGATAAACACCGAACTCAATCGTCTTGACCAGGCGCTTCTCGGTGTCGATAAAACGCTAGCGGAAAATCTTGCGCGGCGGCGGCGAAAAATTCTCTATCACATCGCGGCGCTGCGCAATAATTTTCACAAGGTTCAGATGCAGAAGGACGAAGTTGTCCGGCGACGAATAGAGTCGATGTTCACAGCGCTTGTTCCCGCTCGGCATCTCCAGGAACGAACACTAAACATTTCTTACTTTCTAAATCGTTACGGCGTCGGTTTTGTCGATTGGATTTACAGATCGATCGATCTCGACGATAAATCGCACCGCATACTTTACATATAGAAGTTGGTTTCAAATAATGCAGAGTGCTCCTGCCCGTCGAATCCGAGTGCTGCCCGATACGCTGGCGAATCAAATCGCGGCTGGCGAGGTCGTCGAGCGGCCCGCCTCCGTTATTAAAGAGTTGATCGAAAATTCGATCGACGCCGGCGCCTCGCGCGTCCAGGTCGACATCGAGCTTGGGGGTCGCCGCTTGATGCGCGTTTCGGATGACGGCGGCGGAATGCATCGCGACGATGCTGTACTGGCATTCGAGCGTCATGCTACATCCAAGATCTCTGTTCTCGAAGACCTTGGAAGAATTATCACGCTCGGATTTCGCGGCGAGGCATTGGCGTCGATTGCTTCGGTCGCGAAAGTAGAACTGGTTACGAAAACGGCCGATGACCTTGCCGCGACGCGAGTGGTTATTGAGGGCGGTCGATTGATTGACGTTAAGGACGCCGCGCGCAGCGACGGAACTACGGTCGCGGTGCGTGATCTGTTCTTTAACACACCGGCGCGCAGAAAATTTATGCGGTCGGAGGCAACCGAAAATTATCACTTGAGCAACATTGTGACCCACTACTCGCTTGCGCACCCGGAGATCGCATTCGGTCTTACGATCAACGGGCGTGAGACCCTTCGCGTTTCGCCGGCGAAAGAACTGCGCGAGCGAGCGTTTCAAATTTTTGGCGACAATTTGCTTGAAAGTCTTTTGCCGGTTTCAGGCGGCAGGGAATTCGTCGCATCGGTGAGCGGTTTTGTTTCCGCGCCGCGCGAACGTCGGACGACGCGCGACGGTCAATACTTTTTCGTCAACCAGCGATTTGTCCGCGATAAAACCATTGCGGGTGGGTTGCTCGAAGGCTATCGTTCCGTGCTTCCGCACGGCGTTTATCCGGTTGCCTTTTTGTTTGTGAACGTACCGGTCGAAGAGATCGACGTCAACGTGCATCCGGCAAAAACCGAAATTCGCTTCCGGCGTACGGAGGCTGTCAAGGACGTGATTGCCGAGACGGTTCGAGCGAGTCTCGCGCGAGCGGGAATTGTTGCGGAAAATGATTCGGCATCGGGAGGCGTCGAGTTTAGAACTAGCATTTTTACCGAGAATGGGCCAAGCTCGTTTGCTGAGGAAACGAGGCCGGCGATAACCGAGATTCTGTCCCATCCGCCAGCCGAGGCCGGCGCAAAGGCAGAGACAAAGTTGCCCAGAGGTTCGTCTGCGAACGAAAAGGTAGGAATCCAAGCACAGCCTTTGGAACTTCTTGAGCTGGCATCGCAAGAATTTGAATCGGCGGCGGCGGTTCGTTCGGAATCGACGGTCGAAGGAAGTAATGGCCGAGATGCTAATTTTGAAAAGGCAGTCGATTTTGCAGCGTTGCAAAAGCTGCCGCCCATCAACACCGCGGAACATCTAGTCACGCCCGCTGAAGTCGATACTATTTCATCGTCACGTGTAACGCCGATTGCGCAGCTGCACAACAGTTTTATAATCGCCGTAGACGATGAGGGCTTATTGCTCGTCGATCAGCATGTCGCACACGAGCGCATTCTTTTTGACAAATACAAGAAGAGGGAAGTCGAGCGGCCGATCGAATCGCAGAATCTTTTGATGCCCGAGACGTTCGACCTTTCCCCCGCCCAGGCCGAGGCGTTCGGACTCATTGAAACGGAGCTTGCCGGGCTCGGCTTCAATGTCATGCGCCTTTCCGGCCGGACGGTGGCAATTAAATCGATTCCGACCGATCTCCCCGCGGCCGACACGCGAAATCTTTTTGCCGAGATTCTCGACGCTATCGGTAAGGATGGACGCGGCGGTGCGAAAAATGCGATTCGCGACAATATCGCCGCCAGCCTTGCGTGTAGGGCCGCGGTGAAGGTCAATATGAAGCTTACCGCGGAAAAGATGCAATGGCTGATCGATCGACTCTTGCTGACTTCATCGCCGACGACTTGTCCGCACGGTCGACCGGTAATTCTTCGGCTTTCGATGAAGGCCATTGAGCGTGGGTTCCATCGGAC
>JBHENZ010000006.1:0-11129 GCA_046261815.1 Pyrinomonadaceae bacterium
CGTGCGGCCTCGGCCACCGTCGGTTACGATACGTCGCTGCTCAAGATATTTCAAACTTTCTATTACACGCGTGCCGTTAATCTTGTTCCGTCGCTCGCCCGCTTCGCAAACGAAAACGGCAAGGAACCCGGCACCCTGCGAGGTTCGCAATGGAGCCCTTCGATCTTCCTGGGTAACCGGGACCGAGGCCTTTACGGGGGCACGTCGCTTTTCTTCGATTTCGAAAACCGCCGGCGAGCTCAGCTCTCGCCACTTATCAGCTCGCTCTACACTCTCGGCTACGCCTACGACTGCTGCTCGCTCGCCCTCCAATACTACAGCTTCAACGTCGGTGCCCGCTCCGAAAACCGCATCGTCTTTTCATTCCGCCTCAACGGCATCGGCAGCTTCGGCACCGAACAATTCGGACAGGGCTTACGTTAATGTTTGCCCCCCTAGACTTATCCTTAATCTCTTAGAATAAGTAACTTTACAATGTCTCATAGATGCAATATAGTCTTAGTTGCGGCACTAGATTTGAGTGTTTGAAATGAGACATCTGAGTTTAGTAAAAACTCTTACTTACCTAAAGGAAGAAAGGAAACACTCGGATCGGATTCTAATCGAATCGGCAGGGTTGGCTCTCACGCGGGGAACGATCGCGGAGATGGTGGGCGGGCCAAGCTCGGGGAAGACGAGCGTAATGCTGTCGCTGCTTTCAAAACTGACCCGGACGGGCGAGATTTGCGCCGTTGTCGATTCGAGCAACAGGTTTGACCCGTGCACGGCATTTCTGGCCGGTGTTGAGCTTGAAAATTTGTTGTGGGTCAGATGTGGCGGCGCCATCGAGAAAGCTTTTACGGCCGCCGATTATTTAGTTCAGGCGAAAGGTTTCGGGGCTGTCTGGCTGAATCTGAGCGGCATCTCGACGCATGCGTTAAGACTCGTACCGAGAACTTATTGGTATCGCTACCGCACGCGGATAAAAGAAACGCCCACCCTGATGCTTATCACGGCCGAGGAGCCGATGACGGGCCCGGCTTCGCAGAGCTCATTTGTTTTTTCGCGGGAGCGGATCGAATGGTCGGGCACGGGTCGCTACAAGTTGCCCAAGGAATTTCACCTCAGCATTCACTCGCGAAGAGAGTTTTATGGAAAACCTCTACTGACGAAGATTAAGTTCGATTACACGGATGTCTAGATTGTACGCCTGCATAATTTCCGGAAGTGCGAAAAAGGACGAGGCAGTATTAGTCTCCGTCGCACTAGCCTTTTCCTCCTGCATCGAGACGCTGGAAGACGGCGTTTTGTTTGACGTCAGCGGGCTTGAAAACCTGATGGGTGACGCCCGCAGGATAGAACAAAAGATAAAGCGACAACTGGATGCGAATTGTATTTCCGGCAATGTTGCGATCGCGGAAAACACTAATGCGGCGATATTGCTCGCCCGGCAGGCTCAACCGCTCGATCCCGAGTCTTCCACAGATAAATTCTCGCAGATTTCGCTGCACGACCTCGGTATAGAGCAGACGTTAAATATTTTTGACGAGCTAGGCATTCATAAAATTCGGGACCTGCAACGGATTCCGGCAGACGAATTGATTAGGCGTTACGGGCAGGAATTTAGAAATATCATTGACGTTATAGAGCAGAAAAGTAGCTGTCTGCTGACACCGAACATTAAAGAAACATCAGCTTGGTGGACGTATAAGCTGGATTTTCCCATCGACGATTTCGAGCAGCTAATTTTCGTCGTCAATCATGGGCTGGGCAAATTGATGACCGAAACCGCATACCACGGCAAGAGCATCGAGCAGATCGATATTTCTCTCGAGCTTGAAAAGAAAACGAAAAAATTCTACGAGGTAAAAACCTCTTTCCCGACTCTGGAAAGAGCTTTTTGGTTAAAACTGATCAACCTTAGAATTTCTTTGGAACCGCCCGAATCGGAAATCGTTTCGATTGATCTCATTTCACACTTCACCAAACCGCGCCCCACGCAAAAAGGGCTATATGCCGTCTCACGCCCTGAACCCGAAAGTTTACTGCTAACTATAAACAAGCTCAAAAAACTAGTCGGCGAAGACGATGTCGGCGTGCCGATGCTGTTGGATCAAAGATTATCAGAAGCGTATACGCTTGCCGCGGAGAAAAGCCCGTCGGGTAAGGAGGTCATTGAGTTTCGCTCGCCGAATTCGGTTGTTGCCTTAAGTTATTTTGACCCGCCGATTCCGGCGAAAGTGTTTGTTAACGACAAGCGACTCGTTTTTATCAAGGCGCCCAACTTCAAAGGCCGTGTCAAAAAATACAGCGGCGTTTGGAAGGCAAATTCCAGCTGGTGGAACCGTTTCTGGGAAAAGCGGGAATGGGACGTAGAGATGGAAAACCAGGGCCTTTATCGTTTGCAAAAGATTGAGAGAGATTGGTTTTTGGCAGGTGAATATGACTAGTGTTCAGGGTGCCTTACGTTCGGAGTTTCTGATTTAGCAGGCAATGCCAACTAAAGTTGGAACTCCCGAGCGTATGAAACTCCAATCGTATGTTCTGCGAATTGCACACGCGTTCGGCATTTAGCTTTTTGTCTTCGGGATCGACGCCGGAGATGCTCGCGCACCGTGCCGCGTATCTGAGCATAGGATCGGCGGCGCTGCTCGACCGCGATTCGGTTGCAGGCGCGGTTCGTTTTCATTTTGAGGCAAAAAAGCACGGGATAAAACCTATCATCGGCGCCGAAATCACGTTCGAAGACGGCAGTGCTCTGCCGCTGCTACCGATGAATTTAAAGGGTTATCAGAATCTCAGCAAGTTAATTACCACCATAAAGCTACGGCACAAAAAAGGCGAGCATTTCGCCACCCGAAAAGACATCGAACAGTATTCATCCGATCTGCTTTGTTTCACCGGCGGAGCCGATGGCTTTATCCACAACAGCATAAAAAACGGCCGCGGCCTAGTGGATCTCGCATGGCTGAATTACGTGTTCGAGAAAAGATTGTATGTCGAGCTGCAGCGGCATCATCTTCGAAACGAAGAGTACATAAATCAAATTCTTCTCGGCTTTGCGCACAAATTTCACCTTCCTTATTTCGCCAGCAACGGCGCCTACTATGCTGACGAAAAAGACCGTGAGCTTTTCGACGTTTTCACCTGCATTAAAAATCACTGCACAATCTATGAAGCCGGCAAGCTGCTTTCGGAAAACAGCGAGCGTTACCTAAAACCGAAGCGGGAAATGCTCAAGCTTTTTGAGGATTACCCGGAGGCAGTAATACGAACAAACGAAATCGCCTCGCGCGTCGATTTTTCGATGGACGAGCTTTCTTACAACTTTCCGGATTATCGAGTGCCGCCCGGTGAAACAATGGATTCGATGCTAAGAAGAAAAGCAGAAACCCGGGCAAAAGAAAAGTATCGGGACAAAAAACAAGATATTAAAGATCAAGTCCAGGGGCGACTTGATAAAGAACTCGCCGTAATCAAGCTAAAAAAGCTTGCCGGGTATTTTCTTGTGGTCGGCGACATATCGGATTTTTGTAAAAGCGAGAAAATACTGTCGCAGGGCCGCGGCTCGGCGGCAAATTCGGTGGTCTGCTATTCGCTGGGGATTACGGCGGTCGAGCCAATCGAAAACAAGTTGCTGTTCGAGAGATTTTTGTCGGAAAAATATGAACAGTACCCCGACATCGACATCGACCTGCCTTCGGGTGACGACCGTGAAAGGGTGATCCAGCATGTGTATAAAACATATCTTGAACGCGGCGCCGGAATGACGGCGAATGTTATCTCCTATCGCGGCAAGTCGGCCGTCCGCGAGGTCGGCAAAACGTTCGGCTTCGGCGCCGAGGTTCTCGACCGGCTTTCCAAACTCAATTCTTATTACGAAATTTTCAAAGGTGAGGAACTGAACCGCAGGTTGAAGGAAGAAGGCTTCGACCCGGCGGAAGATTTAAGGCTTCGCAAATTTGTCGATTTGTACAACAGAATTCTGGATTATCCCCGACACCTCGGCCAGCATTCAGGCGGAATGGTTATTTCGCTTGATCGTCTCGACGGTATCGTTCCCCTGGAACCCGCGTCGATGGAAAAGCGCAATATCATCCAATGGGACAAAGATGATTGTGAACAGCTCAAGATTGTGAAAGTTGATTTGTTGGGTCTCGGCATGATGGCCGTGCTGCGAGATTCCATAACGTTGATCGGTGAACACTACGACAAAAAACTTAGTCTGTATCAAATTCCGTACGACGACGAAAAAGTCTTTGAAACTTTGCGGAAAGCAGACACCGTCGGGATGTTTCAGGTTGAGAGCCGTGCACAGATAGCTTTTTTGCCAAAGTCGAGACCGCGGACTTTTTACGATATCGTCGTGCAGGTTGCGATCATTCGGCCCGGCCCGATTGTCGGGAATATGCTTAAGTCGTACATAAATAGACGGCAAGGCACGGAAGAAATCACCTACCCGCACGAATCATTAAAACCGGTTTTGGAGAGAACGCTGGGCGTGCCGCTTTTTCAGGAACAACTTTTGAAAATTGCGATGGACATCGCCGATTTTAGCGGGGCCGAGGCGGAAGAATTGCGTCGGGCGATGGGATTCAAGCGGCCGGACAGGAAACTTGAAAAGATCGAGCTGAACCTGCGTGCCGGGATGACGAAAAAGAAAATCGGCGCTGAAACTCAAGATATGATAGTGAAATGCGTCAAGGCCTTTGCCAATTACGGGTTTCCCGAATCCCATGCTTATAGCTTCGCACTGCTAGCCTATGCGTCCGCTTACTTTACGGTCCATTACCGTGCCGCTTTTATGACGGCGATGTTAAATAATTACCCACTCGGTTTTTATTCCGCCGCGACGCTCGTCAAAGACGCGCAGCGGCACGGGCTTCATTTTATAGCCCTCGATATAAACAAGTCGCAGTATCTTTTCACCATCGAGGAAACGAACGGCGAGAAACAAGTGCGGGTCGGACTGAAATACGTGCGTGGCCTACGTAAGGAGGTGGGCGAAGCAATCGTCGCTGAACGCGATCGGGTCAGAACCGGGAGCGGTAGCGACCGGATTCCTTATATCAGTATCGAAGACTTGGTACGCCGCGTTCCTCAAATAAACAAACGTGAAATCCGCGCTCTCAGCATGGCCGGGGCTTTGAATTTCGACGGTACCGTTCACCGCCGCGAAGCTCTCTGGCAATCCGAACTTGCAATTCAGCCGCAGGGCGATCTATTTGACGAAACCGTCGAAGCGGGTGCCGACGCATCTTTCCTGCAAAAAATGGAAGGTCTTTGCCTCGTTGACGCCGATTTGAGAAAAATGGGCATCTCGATCGGCAAACACCCGATGGCCTTTATGCGGGAGAAATTGAACGAACTCGGGATTCTCTCGGCCCGTGACACGCTCAATTTGCGCAAAAAAGACATCGTGTCCGTTGCGGGAGCCGTCATCATTCGCCAGCGTCCAATGACGGCAAACAAAGTCGTTTTTATCACGCTCGAAGACGAAACCGGCTTTTCGAACTTCGTCGTGATGCCCGGTGTGTTCGAAAGATTCCGCGCCGTCATAAACCAAAACGATTATTTGATAATACGCGGTATTTTCGAAGAACGCGGAATGCTAAAGGCCCTTCACTTCAAGCCCTTGAACGAGATCACCACAAAGGTCGTTTCTCATAATTTTCGCTAACGGCTTCCTCGGCAAACTGCGGTCGCACTCTACGGGGTTCAGCGGAACATGACGCGAAGCCCGATAGAGCCGTAATATTCCACCGGCGCGAGGTCGTCAGTTAGGATGGGTTTGTCGAGCGGGAGCGGCGGTGTGTAACGGCGATCGAGCAGTTCGGGAATCTCGAACGCTGCCGGGAAGCGGGCATCTTCGAGGCAATTTGCTTTGCAGGCGACGACGATTAGATTTTGCAAAGCGTCATCGGCGAGCTCCGGTCGCACCTTGAAAAGATAAACGTACGGGAAAACCGACTGATACGTTTTAAATTCCGCTTGCAAAAAGCCGCTGCCCGGACCGCGGATGGCGGAGCCGAGGTTAAAGATGACGATCCCGCCGTCTTTTAACGCGCGCTCAATCTGGCGAACGGCTTCGACGGTCGACAGTTGATAGGGAACCGAGAAAAGCGAACCGAAGGCATCCATTAACACGGCGTCGTACGTGGCCGTGTCCGCACGGTTGAGAAACATTCGTCCGTCCTCATGATAAATCCGCATTCGTGGATGGTTTTCCAGGCGAAAGTGTTTAATCGCGATCTCGGTCATTCGCGAATCGATCTCGACGACATCGATTGTTGCCTTCGGATAAAGCTGTAGATGTTCTTTCGGAAAACTGTATCCGGCTCCGCCGATCATCAGTGTGCGCGAAAAATCCGGGCGCAGATATCCGAGCAGTCGATAAAAGCGTGAATACTTGAAAACAGGATCGTCACCATCCAGATACATCGCCGATTGCAAAAAATAAGGATCAGTCGCGATTGCTCGGATTCGACGACCGCTTTCGGGTTCTGTCGATTCGAAAATTTGCACGCGGCTGTACTCGGTGTCGAGGTCGATCAAATTATTTCTGCGAGCAGGATAAACGGCATTCAGCTCGTTTGCGGCGATCCCAAAAAGTAAAATCACGACGAACACGAGTTTCGCCTTCGATTGCTCAAGTGGTGCGACGATGACAGCCACAACGAATAAGATGATCGCGATCAGGTACAGCGTCCGTGTGCTGCCGGCGAAGGGGATAAGAAAAAAACCGGCAGCGAAAGTCCCGACAATGCTGCCTATTGTAGATAAGGCGTATAGCTTGCCGACAGTCTTTCCGGAATCGCCGATCGAAGACATTCGTAGCCGCACGGCATACGGAGCGACGGTTCCCAACGCGACGCTCGGCGGAGCGAATAGAAATAGGGCGGCAAAGACCGATTTAATCTCCAACGGCGCCGGCATGGCGGCGACTGCGGTGAGTACAATGTCCCTGATCAAAATCGTGATCGCAACCAGACCACCTGCCAGAAAAATTATCGACGCGAGCATTCGCGGATCGGGCTTTTTATCGGCGAGCCGCCCGCCGAGCCAATAACCAAGCGACAACGCACCGAGAATGACGCCGATCAAGCTTGTCCAAACATACGTTGATGCCCCGATGAAAGGCGAAACGATCCGCGACCCCGTAATTTCAAAAATCATCACCATGGCGCCGCAGAGAAATACAGTGACCTCAATAGCGAACTGCGAGTATTTTTCACGGAAAGCCATCCCAAAAATCTGAAATCTGAATCTAAAATCTAAAATCTGAAAATGAAAAACCCGTTCTCGAGAGTTTCTTCGAACTCTACCAGAACGGGTTTAATGCGGCCAAGCGGAATAAGGCGAGTTATGAGATCAGGCTACCGCTGTTTTTTTTTCGGCGCTGTCCTGCACCATCGTAAGCCAACTATCGCCAAAAGGTGCGGGCCGTTCTCCGCGAATCACCTTGAAAAACTTATCCTGAAGTGCGGCCGTGATCTCGCCGCGTCGGCCCGAACCGACGGTGATGCGGTCGACGGAACGGATCGGCGTGATCTCGGCGGCCGTTCCCGTGAAGAAAACTTCGTCCGCCAGATATAGTGCCGAACGCTGGATCGAAGTTTCGAGAACCTCGATTCCCATTTCTCGTGCGATTTGGATTACCGAATCTCTCGTGATTCCCGGCAGGATGGACGCACCCAACGGCGGCGTTATCAGCCGGCCATTGTTCACCAAGAATATATTCTCGCCCGAGCCTTCCGAAACGTAACCGCGATCGTCAAGTGCTATGCCTTCGGAAAATCCGCCGAGCAGGGCTTCCATCTTTATCAATTGCGAATTCATATAATTCGCACCTGCTTTTGCCATCGCCGGCATTGAGTTCGACGTTATTCGCGTCCAGCTCGAAACGCACACGTCGATTCCCGCCTCGATCGCCTCGTCGCCGAGATACTTGCCCCACTGCCACGCGGCGATATAAGTATCCACCGGGGTAGGGAAAGGATTGACGCCGAACGAGGGCTTGGATTCGTCGAGTCCGCGGATAATCACAGGGCGAATATACCATTCATCAAGCCCGCTCTGCCGCAGCAGTTCAGTTGTGGCGTCGCAGATCTCGTCGCGGGTGAACTTTGCGTCCATGCGATAGACCTTAGCCGAATTTAACAGACGCTGAATGTGCTCTTTGAGACGGAATACGGCCGGTCCCTGTTCGGTGTTGTAGCAGCGGATGCCTTCAAAAACACTCGATCCATAGTGCACCACGTGCGACATTATATGGATCCGTGCATCGTCCCAGTCGATGATCTCACCATTCCTCCAAACCTTCGGTGAGATTTTCATCGTGCTTACATCCTTATGCGCCATAGCCAAAAAAACTCCTTTTAAATAAAGTCTAAATTAGAATTTGTCTGCAGAATAAAAGATATTCAATCGTTGGCGACCAAAAGCATTCTGAAGAAACAAATATTATATAACATTCGTGGGCACTCGGACCTTGCAGAAATACCCGTATTTCAGAAATGAGGGCGGCATATACTGCCGCCCTTGCTGAGAAGAGAAATTGCTCTACAAAAAGCTAAGCTTCGGTGCGGTATCATCCAGCCGTGATGTATATGTCACGCCGCCAACGGTGACGGAAACAACAATTGGTTGATCCAACAGACCCGCCAATTCGGGCGGTATGGTGAAATCAACGGTGTAAACGCCTGGTTCGGTCAGAACACCGCCTGTCAACACTCGCGTTCCGCTGATCGTTTGACTGCCAATTCGAATTGTAATTGCCGAAGCGGGTACATTTGCGATACCAGTAAGTCGCAGCCGCAACACCGTCGGTACAAGCACACCTCCGCGGATCCGAATGGTCCGAACTGTAAATGGCTCAGTCGTTTGGACTCGGGGATTTGTTGCATTTGTCGCGAAGGCACGTCCGCCGGGCCCGGGCGTCGGCGAGGTTGTAAATACATCCGGCCGGGCCGGCACAAGTACGAGCTCGCCGCGGGTGACCAATCCATTATTGTTAATCACGACCGGATATTTCGTCCCGTCATTTACAGCAGCCAATGCAGGCGGCACCACAAAAGTTATTTCCTGACGGCTCACCGCCTTCAGTCCGCACGCGACGCCATTGACCGACAGCGATACACCGCTTAGCTCGATCGGAAGCGTAAAGCTTCGCTGAAGCGAACCGACCGCAACGCGAGCGACAAGCGGTCTATCCTGTTCGGGCGTAAATGTCAAAATCGCGAGACTTCCAGGCGACGATCCAAAAACGGCCGATGGAGTCACCGGAGTAGGCGACGGACTTACTGAGGGTGATGGACTTGCCGTTGGCGAAGGTGTTGGCACAGGCGATGACGAAATCACCCGCCGACTGGCACCCGTAAAAAAGTCGAGCCGCGGCGTTGAATTCTGGATCGCCTCGGGATTCAGCAAGTAGTAGCTTTCCGATTGAAGATCCGGGTTGCCGGTGCCGATCTCGGTAAGGGCAAGATTGAACGTAATTCGCCGCTGCGTGTTGCTCGGGATGGGCTGTGTCGAGGCAAGAAATGTATTCGGTGCCGGGAACTTTGTCAGCCGTGTGAACGTTGCCCCGGTCGTATTGGGCGGTAGAGGGTAGGCGTAAATCTGTGTTGGCCTGGCCGCATTGTCATTGAGCCCCTCCGAAGGGGTCGTGGCAACTGTCCCATCGGGCCGGATGTTCAAACGCGTTTCGAGAACAAGCGTCGTCGCGGTTCCCGTCCCATTCGGGTAATCGGTGAATCCTGGATAGTGTTGAACGTCGCCTCCGCCCGCCGCCGAATCAGCATCGCTTCGGGGGCCGACGCGCGTGAATATGCTCGTCGTCGTGTCGTAAACATAAAGGGCGAACGACGGCAGATTCGCCCCGCTCGTTCCCAGATCGGCATAAGAGTCGAACGCAATATAACGCCCGCTGCGATCCATTCGTCGGCCGAGATCGAGAATATTCACGGGATCGCCCGGATTGCTCGGCGTCGTCGACGTAACTTGTGTTTTTCGCAAACCGCCAGTCGGGCTGCCGTGTACGAGGTCGGAAAAAAATATTTCTTCGTTGCGGCTGCTGACCGGATTCCCGCCCGGAGACATTCCGACGATCGGTCCATCCCCGGTACTCGCGAAAACTATCTCGCCCCCATCGCCGGAGATAGTCGGATTCTTGCTGTAAATCGGATTGGCCAGGCCCGCGCGCGGCGTCTTGGTCACCTGACGCACGCCGACTGCGCCTTGAGTTGCAACCGGGTTTCCGGGACACGGAACCGTGCCGCCGCGAGTGTATGTAAATATCTCGTCGTTGTCCTCGTTAGCCGCAAAGCTGTTTCCGACGCAAGGAACGAGATCGCGGGTAGAAACGAATGCGATAACCAAACCGTCGTCGTTAATGCTCGCATCGTGATTATCGTCGGCGACGATCGGCCCGGCGGTCGACGAGCCGGCCACGGGAAGACGGCTCGCATCGGTATTTGTTATGCGAATGAAGCCGCCGCCGACGCTCAAATCCTCAAGCGGCAATTCGGCACCCGTTCGCAGATCGGCCGGGCTGTAAGGCGGAATTTGGTAAAGCCACATCTCCATATTGCCGTCGCGCGTCAGCGGATTATCTGCAGGCGTTGGCGATGGACTGGGCGATGCACCGGGCACAGGCGTCGGACTTGAAAATGCATTTCCGTCGAAATTTCCCGGATTTGTCGCATCGGGAGTGGCCGGCGTCGAGGTGGTAGCATTTGAAGAAAAGGCTATGACACGTCCATCATTACTTATTACAGGTCGTTTATTTGTGATTTCAACCCGAACATTGCCGAAGGTTCCAGGCTGAGTCGTGTTGAACAGAACGCTTCGCGTATCGGTGATCTGGAAGATCCGACGCTGAGCATAATCCCACAGGAAAATCTCGGGATTTCCGTCCGCGTTTCGCGGGTTGACCGATGCGTGATTGCCGCGCGACTCGAAAACGACAAAGCGGCCGTCACCGCTGATGCCGCCGGCAAACGATTCCTCGACGGAATTCGTGAATTGGCCAATAAAAGTGTCTGGTGTGGGGGATACGATCTGGGAGATGACCGGAAAGGCGGCCGTAAACAGACAGATAATTACAATAAAATATGAAAGACGAAACTTCACAAATTCCTCCAAAAAAC
>JBHENZ010000007.1:0-4319 GCA_046261815.1 Pyrinomonadaceae bacterium
ATTCGCGATCATGCTGATGTAAAGGCCCATGTCCTTCGGCGTGGAGGCAATGCTGCCCGATCCCTTTTCGAAGATAAGCTGCGGAGCCTCGGCCAGCTTCCCGTCCCTCAGGTACGGACGATCGTCATGATAAGCAAAGTAGTTCCGCGCCGTGCGGTCGCGAATGTCGCTGTTGATGATCGGCTCGGTGGCGTTCATGCCAAGCGGCCCGAGAATTCGTTTGCGAATCGATTCGCCGTAGGTTCGCTTATCCAACGTGCTTATTAGCTTGCCCAGCATGTCGTAACCCAAATTGCAGTAATGGAAATGCTCCCCGGGAGCGTAGGCAGCCGTGTGCTTCGCAGCCGGGTCCGAAAGAAAGATCGGCACATTGCCCGGCAGCCCCGCCGAATGAGTGAGCAGGTGGTGCACGTTAATCGGTGCGAACTTTGTCTCTATCTTCAGCCACGGCAGATATGCGAGGATCGGCTTATGAAGATCGATCTTCCCTTCTTCTCGAAGCTGCAAGATCACGATGGCGGTGAAGGATTTGCTGATCGAGCCGATGTGAAAAAGATGCTCGGGTTTAACCTTCAACCCGCGTTCGAGATCGCTGAAACCGTATGACGCGGAGCGCAAAACGCCGTCGCGGTTTGCCAGTACCGTAGTCATTCCTGGCGAGTTCATCTCGCGCATGTATTGCTTAACGAAGCCGTCCAGAACTTCGTACGCACCTCTATACTTCGCGCCCGCCTTCGCATTTTGACCGACCGACTCGCTGACGAAGAACTTACCGGCGCCTGCAACCAGCGTCGCCTGCGCGGCAAGTGAGATTAGACTTCGGCGGGAAATTTTTGTGGAATTAGATGATCCGGATTCTATTGACATATAATTCTAGTCCATCTCCGAAAACGCAGGAGTCCTGACTGGTAACGCAGGCTCCTTGGCTTGCAGCGCGAAGGACAACAAACCGCCAAGCCGACGTCGCCTCGAACGCAAAAGACGCGTTCGTGCAGGCTAGGGAGCCTGCGTTCCCAGCGCACGGCCCGGACCGTAAATTACCTTTCCCGGCCGCGCGCCTGTGTGCTTTCCATGTTCGATTACGACTTGTCCGTTGACCAGGACGTAGTCGATTCCGACCGGGCTGAGAAGCGGCTGTTGATAGGTTGCACGGTCCTGGATCTTGTCGTAATCGAATATAACGACATCGGCCCACAAGCCTTCTTTAATAAGCCCGCGCGAAGCGATCCGCATCCGGGTCGCCGGCCACGAGGTCATTTTGCGTATCGCTTCCGGCAGAGGGAGCACACCCTGCTCGCGAACGTAACGCGCAATCAAACGCGCGTGATTTCCGTAGCTGCGCGGATGAGCCAGTCCGAGCCCGTCGACAGTTCCCGGCTTGAGGGCCGCGCCGGCGTCGCTGCCGATGCTCGTCCACGGAAACTTGAGAGCCGTGACAATATCATTCTCGCTCATCATGTGATAAATTGCGTAAACTCGTCCTTTTCCCTGCATTACCAAATCAAACGCCGCGTCAGCCGGTTCCTTATTCCACTCTTTCGCGATCCGCGTCAGGTTCTTACCTTGAAAGCGTGCGTTCTCTTCATTTTGAGCATTGACCAGCACGATATTATCCCAGCCGCCGGCGGCTTCGACGATGTTCCACCAGCCGGGCGATCCCGTGGTCTGTTCCTTTTTAAGCCGCGCGCGCGTTTCTGGGTCCTTTAATCTTTCGAGAAGCTTCGTGCTTCCACCCTCAAAGGCCCATGACGGAATGGTAGCTTCTAGTCCCGTGCCGCCGGCCGTGTAAAGGTAGATGTCGGCCGCGACATCCACGCCACGCTCACGCGCCTGTGCGATTTTTTCTCCAGCGGCGGTCATCAGCGTTCCCCAGCCAGGCTCATACGCGGCTTTGAGATGAAATACCTCAACCGGCAATCCGCCCTTCTCGCCGATGGCAATTGCTTCTTCGACCGACTCGACGAGTTCCTTTCCTTCGCCGCGAATATGGCTGGCGTAAATGCCGCCATATTGCCCGGCGACTTTTGCCATTTCGATCAGTTCTTCAGTCTTGGCATAGCTGGACGGCGGATATATCAGGGCTGTCGTCATGCCGATCGCGCCCGCTTTCATGGCGGTTTCCATGATCGCTTTCATGCGTGTTAACTCTTCGGCGTTCGGCGCTTTCGCATCATGGCCAAGGACGGCGACGCGTGCCTGCGTCTCGCTAAAGTATGTACCGAAATTGATGCTGATGCCGCTCTTTTCGAGTTCGGCAAAATACCCGGGAATTTTATCAGCCGCAACCGGTGTTCCGCCCTCGCCGCCGATGGCGCTCGTCACGCCCATCAGCAATTTGTTTTCGGCCAGCCCGTTTTGCCGCAGCACCGAGCCGGACTGATCCATCACGTCGATCCATCCAGGCGAGACGTACCTGCCGCGAGCGTCGATCTCGCGTTTGCCTTTGCCTAAAATTTTGCCGACGCGGACAAACCGGCCGTCTGTGATGGCGACATCCGCCGCGAGCCAGGGGTTTCCCGCGCCGTCAAGCACCCGGCCGTTGCGGATGACGATGTCATACAAATTTCCGTCCGTTTGTGCCGCGATCGGCGTTCCGAGTGCGTTCAAAATAAGGAGGCAGACGAGCGTGCCGGCAAAGATGCTTCGAAGATGATTTTTCATTTATTACCTCCCGAACTAGTTGACGAAACCAGGGCAGCTTTCTCGGCACCGGAATATTTTTTCATCAGATCCATCGAACGGTCGGCCAACTTGAAAAGGTGAGCGTGCGCTCGGTGCCCATTGGTCAGGATGGCAAAACCCAGCTTTCGATCCCGATTTCCGAGTAGAAATGCAGTGTAGCCGGAAAGGCTTCCGCTGTGTGCAAAGTATCGGTCACCGTCTCGTACCTGCGCCCACCAGGTCAATCCGAAACCGGCCGTTTCGTTTCCCCAGATACCTTCGATCCCGGGCTTAAACTGTTTGAATTGTCGTGTGAACATCTGATCCAAGGTAGCTTCGCTTATGATCCTTTTGCCATTGAAAACTCCGCCGTTGAGGTTGGCGATCAACCAGTTGGATTGATCTAAAATCGTGCCGTAAACGATTCCGGCCGGATAAACTGCGGCTTTGATTCGAACGACTGGCACTTGGCGGCCGGTCTTTGCATCTACAACGTAAGGTGTGGACAATCGCTCCTCCATATCCGGCGTCGGATCAAAAGCTGTGCTTGACATTTCTAGCGGTTTGAAAATGTTTTCCTGAATGTATTGATTGTATTGGATGCCGGAGAATTTCTCGACAAGATAGCCGATTAATGTAAAGGCGGGATTTGAGTAATGCACCTCCGTCATCGGCGGTTTTGTGACCTTAAGCGACGTGCGAAGATACTCTATGAGCGTGGCTGGTGCCTTATTGCTCCAAACGGGAACAGCTCCGAAATCACCATCCAAGCCGGAGGTGTGCGTCAAAAGATGGCGAAATTTTATCGGATTATTCGGGTCTTCGTTTTGGATCTTAAACTCTGTCAGATAATCACTGACGGGATCATCAAGCTTGAATTTGCCTTTTTCCATTTGCTGAAGCAGGGCGACCGTTGACATCGTCTTAAAGGTCGAACCGATCAGATAGACCGTGTGTGTCGTAGCAGGGGTGCGGGCCCTTAGATTCGATTCGCCGTACGAGCCCGTCCAGATCACTTTGTCGGCAGCGACTAACGCAATAGTTGCCGAAGGAATGTTACCTTCGATCATTGCTCGCCTGATCTCGGGTTCGAGATCAGCCGCGAGATTTTTTAAGTCGATAGTTTGTCCGGATAGAGTATCAGAGAAACCGCCTATAATTACCGCTATGTTAATGAGAGCAAGGCATGAACGTGATACCAAGTATGTTTTCTGACGTCGGAGTTTATTCATCATTTTTTCGAGAGAATTCCGGGAAACACGAAAATAGTTTCGGCGGTGCTGATCAATGAATTCGCGGTCAATCTCGCCGGTTCATCCCGCAACGCTCACCAAAATTTCCGAAGTTCAGCAAGCGCTCCGAAGACATACTGTGTTGGCAAAAAACTACCTGGCGGCTTCTAAGACCGGCACGGCAATGTGCGACGCGTGTTGGCCTGAGCGGAAAATCCGCTGGGTCACCTGCTGAAAGTCCGACTCTTTTGCGAGAAAAATATTTGGCACAAATCGCTGCGGATTGCGGTCGATCACCGGAAACCAGCTGCTCTGGACATGCACCATGATTCGATGTCCTTTTTTAAAAACGTGGTCGTTGGCCGGAAATCCGATCACGTAAGGCAATACCGAGTTCGCCGCGATGGGTTCCGGCTTGTCAAAACT
>JBHENZ010000008.1:0-5737 GCA_046261815.1 Pyrinomonadaceae bacterium
ATTCGCGATATTCTGGTTGGCGCTCAGGGGAGAGACTGGAACGAAGAAGCGAAAAAACAAGTTGCCGCGACGAAGGCAAACGCCGAGGCGGAGAAAAAGAAGGTCGACGATGCCCGCGTGCCAAACACAAGACCCACTTTATCACTCGCTTCATATGCCGGCACTTACGCCGATCCGATGTACGGCAACATCGTAGTTGCGGAGGAAAACGGCAAACTTGTCATACGCTTTACGCCGTCGCCAAACTTGGTCGCGGATCTGGAACATTGGCATTACGACACTTTCCAAATCAAATGGCGGCCGTCGGTGGCGTACAACTTCCCGCGCGGATTTGTGACATTCACGATCGATAAAAACGGCAAAACCGATGAGATGAAAATCGACCAGCCAAACAACGATTTTTGGTTTTACGAGCTTGCACCGCGTCGAGCGGCTGTGGCCAACGCCGTCGCCTCAGGTCGGTAGGGAGACTTGTTCAGGTTTGTTTCTCGACAATAATGGAATTGCTGTGTAAGATTCATTCATTTGCCGCAACAATTGATGGAGGATAAATTATGGCTCAAGAAGGCAAGTTTAAGTCTATCGACGGGAAGAAGACGCTTACCGTTAAGATAAGAGGTGGGTCCGAACCGGCTGAGGCTACCGATTCCGGGGCCGAAGTCGAGGCCTATCAGGCGGGATCCGAGACGTTTTCCGTAACCGGCGACGACGGCAGAATTTTAACCATCACAATCGCTGAATAAAATATTTAGGGAGAAGGAGCGAGATTATGACAAACCCTGACAAACGAGATGAGCAGGACGAATCCGAAGCAGCGGAATCGCAGAGACCCACAATCACAATAGCGGAAGATGAGGGCGATTCCGGCGATAACGAGACACGAAGACCAACGATTACGATCGCTGAGAAGAACGGCTAAAATCGAATCGTTCGAACCAGAATAAAAAGGAGAATCCGGTTTTGATGTCAGATGAAGCAGTTAAAGCGGCCGAGGCGGCCGACGAGGAGTCGGCCGATGCAGATGCTCCAACCAGCGATAAACGGTCAGGCGAAAATGGCGAAGCGGTCGCCGAGCCGGAGGATATGCATTACCAGGCCGTTGAAAATGACGGTGAGGTGACGGCCATTTGGGAAATGCAGGGCCGCAAACATATCCGGACGATCGATCCGCGGTCGAACGAGGGCAAACAAATTTTGGCCCTTTTTGAAACAGCGGGTTAGAACGAGCCACGGGGCGATTTTTCGAAACACGAATCCGACGCGCGGGCGAGAGTTCTTCGCGCGCGTGGGTTCCTGTATTTGAGCGCGCTCTTGGAGGGGGAGCTTCTGAGCGATAGCTGCGATCGCACGGGGACAAGACTCGCGCCACCCGTCCTGAGCGGATTTGCCCAGGTCTCGCGCGACGTTTTTATCAACTTGTTCATCTTTGTTTTTCCTCGGCGTCTTTTTTATGTTTCGTTTTGAATTGTTTACACGCTTCAGGAAATGACCACATGGAAAATTAATCGTCCAATAATTCGGTGATGGGATGCCTGGTGGCGGGCAGGTCGCGATGATCAAATTGGGCAACTTCCACAACGTCCAGCCCGGCCGAGGTTAGAAAAATCGCATCGGCCGTTTTCAAATCTTCGATTCCGACTGCGAGCTCGCCGCATTCAAAATTTTCTAGCACAAACTCCCGCGTCGTTCCGGCGAGGCAGCCCGTCGCCAGGCTCGGCGTAAACAATTGGCCATCTCGCAGCCAAAAAACATTTGCCGTGCAAGCCGACGCCACATGGCCGCGTTCATTTAGTTGAATCGCTTCATTAAACCCACGGGCTTTCGCCTCACCCAACGCGAGAATTTTCTCGAGATAGTTACACGATTTAATGCCAGCAAGTGGAGACGCGGAATTTAGGCGGAAACACGAAATTGTCAACCGGAAACTTTTCGTTACAAAGCGAGGCAACGCAACTGTGATCAACAGGTTTGTCGAACGTCTGCTGCCTTCGGCCCAAAGCTCGCCAGGCCATTCTTCGAAAAAAGTGATTCGAGCACGACCTTTTTCGATTCCACTTGCAAGAAGCGTGCTGCTTAGCGAGTGTTTGACCGTTTCTTCGTCATAGGCGGTAAGGTCCAGCCCGATCGAATCCGCGTTTGCGACGATTCGCTTCCAATGTTTCACCCAAAGAAAGGGCTGAGAGTTACTAACCCTAACGGTCGTAAAAACGCCGTGGCCGTACATTAAACCAGCAGACACTGCTTTGATGCTGGCGTCGACCTTGTCGCAAATCTGCCCGTTTAAGTAAACAAAACTCGGCACGCAGATGATTGGGAAAGCGGTTTACAAGTACCCAATTGGGAAAGAACCTAGCATCAGTGGCAATGTTGACGTTCTAGTTGGAGATCACGGAAAGATCCTCGTTTCGGTTTAAAGCCTCATTCGCAATTCGGCTTTTCGGATTGCGGCAAAATTCGGTCACGAGTTCGGAAAACAATTCCGACTTCTCTTCCATCGGCACGTGGCCGCAATTGCGAAAGACGACAAATCGGGAATGCAATATCGCGTCATGAAGCTTATGCCCATTTTCGATGGAGATCACCTTATCGTCTTCGCCCCAAATTATCAGCGTCGGCTGCCCAATCAGCGCTGCATCCTGCTCGATGCGGCCGGCATCCCAGCTTCGCGACGTTGCGAGAAGGGCCCGGTGTGCGTCGGCCCCTTTCAAAGGCCGGACAACCAAATCAATACGTTCGTCGGTGATCAAATAATGATTTTCTCGGGCCAACGCAGTGCGCATTCGGCGGCGCATATACGCCCTCGAGTTGGCGAGAAACGGCGTGATGGCCTCGCCGAGAAACGGGATTGAGGTGACTCAAGAGATCGTCGTTGATCACGGCATCCGCGAGCACAAGCTTTTCCACACGCTCGGGATAATCGAGTGCGACACTGGCCGCCACGGCACCGCCGTATGAGCTGCCTACAAGCGTAGCACGGCCGATGCAAAGTCGATTCATAAAGCGCGCGATTACGCGTGCCTGCGAGGCGATTGAATAATCAAACGAGGCGGGTTTTTGCGAATATCCGAAACCGAGCAGGTCTACCGCAATAACGTGAAAGCCGTTTTCGGCAAGGATCGGCGCCGAAGTGTTCCACACGTAAGCGGACGCGGTATAGCCGTGAATCAGGATCAGTGTCGGTTCGGCCTGATCGCCGAATTCCTGAAAATGTACGCGTGCTCCGTCAACGCTGATAAAGCGCGAATTTACGGAGTGGGGATTTCGGTCGACGGCCGCATCCCATTCAACGGTTTTTGCACGTGTAACCAGCTTTAGCGCGACAACCGTGCCGATCGCGCCCGTAAGGCTTAGAACGATATTTCTTATCTTCATATCGGCGAACCTAAAAACGAAATAAGACGAATGGCCGATCCGACTATTCTATATCAAAACGATTTCTGGCTGAATCGATTTATCCGATTGGCGATAGTTGCCGATTGCAATCAGGTTGTCGCTTTCGTCGCGCATCTGGATAGGTCGCGCGTCGCCAAAAAACTCATCCGTTTCAGTTGAAAGACCGCTTCGTGTTTTCTCGATCCGGTCATTGCTAACTACGAACTTCGGAAGATGCTCGATCGCCATACCCATCGGTAATACTGACAAAGACGGATCAGCGAGATTCTCCCATTGGTCAAGCGAAATACTTTCGGAAATATCGAAGCGACCCGCTCGTGTGCGGCGAAGCTCGGTCAGGTGCGCGCCTGTGCCTATTCTGCGGCCAATGTCCTGGCCCAGCGTGCGGATATAGGTACCGGCCGAGCAAACGACACGAATGCGAATTTCAGATTGCGGGTTACGGATTGCGCTTTCTAAACGCTCCAGTTCGAGGATTCGCACTTTTAACGGGTCGCGTTCCACTTCTTCGCCTTTCCGGGCGAGCTCGTAGAGTTTTTTTCCTTCACGTTTTTTTGCGGAATACATCGGAGGCGTCTGCCAGAACTCTCCGCGAAATTCCTTAAAGAGGTTGTCCCAATCAGTATTCGCAATCATCTCGGCCAACTCTTCATTTCGCGGTCCGAAATCCGAAATCCGCACTCCTTCCAAGTCGCCGGTGTCCGTTTCCGAACCGAACCGGATTGTCGCTTCGTACTCTTTCTCGTCCTTGTCCAGGAATCGAGCGAGGCGTGTGGCCTTGCCGATTAGCATTACCAAAACACCTGTTGCAAAAGGATCGAGCGTGCCGGTGTGGCCGATTCGTTTTGTTTTAAGAATGCGGCGAAGGCGCGCAACAACATCGTGCGATGTAATGCCCGGCGGTTTATCGATGACAAGAAGGCCATCCATACGCATACTTTAAATCTATTTTGACTGATCTAACTCTGAGAACGCGAATAAAAGTATACTTTTAGGAAATGTTTCGAAAACGTTGGCGACCGAAATCGGAAGAAGACGCGCCGCGCCTGATAAAGGATCAGGAAGGCTCGCGGGAACGCACGATGACGCGTGCCGTCAAGCTGCTCGCCGCCAAGCCGCGGTCGGTCGCCCAACTGCGCGAGCGGCTGCTCGAAAAAAGTTGGACGGACGAGAATATCGTTGACGGCGTCCTCGCGAAACTAAAAGATTACAAATATCTTGATGACGAACAATTCGCAGGCGATCTGGCAATTTCGAGGCTGCGACAAAAACCGCAAGGCGAACGACGATTGAAACAAACGATGTCGCAGAAAAAATTGGATAAAGAGATCGTCGAAAAAGCAATACAATCGGCCTTTGAAAAGCTGCCGGAGAGCGAGTTGCTGGAGCGAGCGATCGAGAAGCGTGTGCGGTTGAAAGGAAAGCCCGAGACCCGCGCGGACTTAAAGAAATTTTACGATTACCTGATGCGGCAGGGCTTCGGCTACGACCTGATACGTACCAAAATGGATGCAACCTTGCGTGGAATTTTATAATTTTGTTGAATCCGGTTAACAATCTGCCTCGAAACCATTTACAAAAGGGAAAGATTTTTCGTTTGAGAAGAATACTTTAAGAACAGATAGGGAGATATTATGAAAAAAGTAATGTTTGCATTTTTTGCTTTCTTGATGGCGACCGCGGCGATGGGCGTTTCAGCCCAGGTTATGAGCGGAAAAATGAAGGGCGATAACCCGATGGTTGGCGGTGCGGCGATGTACAAAAATAAGAACATC
This sequence comes from Pyrinomonadaceae bacterium, assembly GCA_046261815.1. Taxonomy (GTDB): domain Bacteria; phylum Acidobacteriota; class Blastocatellia; order Pyrinomonadales; family Pyrinomonadaceae; genus OLB17. The sequence continues at coordinate 5,169 of JBHENZ010000008.1, forward strand.
GTCGAAAACGCGATGAACTCGGCCGATCATACAATGCTGGTTGCCGCGGTAAAGGCAGCGGGGTTGGTCGACACGCTTTCCGGAAAAGGTCCGTTTACCGTTTTTGCTCCGATAAACAGGGCGTTTACAGCGCTGCCGGCCGGAACGGTTGATACGCTGCTTATGCCGGAAAACAAGGGCACGCTGGCCAAGGTGCTTACGTATCATGTCGTCGCCGGAAATTTCAGCGCGAAAAGCATAATGAAGGCGATTAAGAAAGGTAAAGGAACGGCCGAATTTAAAACCGTTTCGGGCGGTACGCTCAAGGCAATGATGGAAGGGGACGTCGTTGTGCTGATGGACGAAAAAGGCGGCAAGGCTCGCGTTACTATTGCGGATGTTAGACAGTCGAACGGCGTCATCCACGTGGTCGACACCATCGTTATGCCGGCTTAATTGTTTTGCACTTCCCGGGATGGAGCCGGCCGGTGATGGTGGGAATAAATTCGGTTTCGTGAAAACGTGGACTAACCCAGCACGAATGCCGAATTTCATCAGTCGGCTCCTTTTTTATGTCGAAACGAATTTTA
>JBHENZ010000009.1:0-9121 GCA_046261815.1 Pyrinomonadaceae bacterium
ATCCGGAACCGATCGAGGACATCCGTGAGATCGTCGAGGAGCTTGACCAGCGAATTCTTTCGGGTTTCGGCGGCGTTTCCGAATACGGCATTACGGTCCGGTGGGACAAGAATTTTCTGACAATGATCCAGCTGATGCTGACGCGGCGAAAACGTTTTCGTGCGTACGGCGGCGTGCGTTTTGGGGGTACTTTGACTATCGATGATGCGTGGAATTTCGGTTTTGATCACATTGCGATCGCGACCGGGGCTGGGCGGCCGACGATCGTGCCGATGAAGAATAATCTGATTCGCGGCATTCGTCAGGCGTCAGACTTTTTGATGGCGTTGCAGCTGACCGGGGCGTTTAAGAAAGACACGCTATCGAATTTACAAGTTCGCCTTCCTGCGGTCGTTATCGGCGGCGGCCTAACCGGTATCGACACAGCGACCGAAATGTTTGCGTACTATCCGGTACAGGTCGAAAAGATGCTCACCAAATATGAACAGATCGTCGAGGAATTTAGCGAGGCGAAGGTTACTGAGCGTTTCGATGCGGAAGAGCAAACGGTTCTCGGCGAATTTCTCGAGCACGCGCGGGAAATTCGTGCCGAACGTAAGCGTGCGGCCGATGCCGGAGGCGATCCCGATCTGATCTCGCTCGTCCGCTCGTGGGGCGGCGTGTCGCTCGTCTACCGCAAGCGAATGCAGGATTCACCTGCATATCGGCTGAATCATGAAGAAGTTCAGAAAGCTCTTGAAGAAGGCATCAATTTCGTCGAATGCATGAACCCGGCTGCGGCCGTGCCTGACGAGCATGGTGCGGTCGAAGCGGTCGTGTTCGAACGGCTTGATTACGCCTCCGAAACGGCAAATTTCGGAAACTCCGGGGAATTTATCACGTTTCCGGCCCGCACCGTCTGCGTCGCGGCCGGAACTTCGCCCAACGTGATCTATGAAAAGGAAAATCCCGGCACGTTCGAACTCGACGAGTGGCGACAGTTTTTCCGGCCGTACAAGCTCGAGAAAAACGGCGACGGCTCGTTTCATTCAGTGCCGGCCGAAAAAGGCGAGGCCGGATTTTTTACATCGTACGAACGCGAAGGCAAGTTTATCTCCTATTACGGCGACAATCACCCGCAGTACGCCGGAAATGTCGTCAAGGCGATGGCGTCGGCGAAGCATGGTTACAAACGTGTAGTCGAACTGTTTTCCAACGAACTCGCGCAGCGAGGCAGCCTGCCGCAATGGGAGAAAGATGCGATCTTCGACAAGCTGGTCGGTACTCTTGACGAGCAGCTGCGCGCGCACGTCGTCCGCGTCGAGCGGCTGACACCGACGATCGTCGATGTCGTGGTAAAAGCACCGCTGCAGGCGAGAAAATTTCGGCCGGGCCAATTTTACCGTTTGCAAAATTTCGAAACTTCGGCCCCGATTATCGAGGGCAAGCGCCTTCTGATGGAAGGCTTAGCCCTCACTGGTGCGTGGGTCGATGAAGCAAAGGGCCTGCTCTCGATGATCGTGCTCGAAATGGGTACATCGTCGCGGCTGTGCTCGCTGCTCAAAGAAGGTGAGGAAGTTCTCGTGATGGGGCCGACGGGCACGCCGACCGAGATTCCGCAAAACGAAACAGTTTTGCTCGCCGGCGGCGGTCTTGGCAACGCCGTGCTTTTTTCGATTGCACGCGCGCTGCGAGAAAACAATAACCACGTTTTGTATTTCGCCGGCTACAAAAACGGCGAGGATCTTTTTAAACGCGAGGAGATCGAAAACGCGACCGATCAGGTGGTATGGGCGACCGATTTGGGCAGCGAAATCAGCCCGGCCAGGCCGCAGGACGCGCATTTCCGCGGCAATATCGTGCAGGCCATGAAGGCTTTTGCCGACGGTCAGCTCGGCGACGCTAAGGTCGATCTGAAAGATGTCGACCGAATTATCGCCATCGGTTCCGACCGGATGATGAACGGCGTTCGCGAGGCCCGACACACGGTTCTCAAGCCTTTCCTGAACCCCGAACACACCGCCATCGGCTCGATCAATTCGCCGATGCAATGCATGATGAAAGAGGTCTGCGCCCAATGCCTTCAGCGCCACGTCAACCCGCACACGGGCGAGGAATTTTTCGTCTTCTCCTGCTTCAACCAGGACCAGCATCTCGATTTCGTCGATTTCAAAAACCTCAACGACCGCCTGAAAGCGAACAGCATTCAGGAAAAATTAACCAACATGTGGCTGGATCGGGCGTTCGGGAGGGAAGAATTCAAAAGACTGTATGGCGAAGTCCGCCCGGCCTAGTTTATTTTTCCTGAAAAACTGCAAGCTAACGGCTGAAAACTGAAAATTTCGAACCGCAAGCCAACTTATCGAGGACGGCCTCCACGTGGCCGACTGAATCGCCGCGGCGATTTGTGATCGGCATCGGCGAGAGTTCGGGCAGACAATCTGTGGGGAATATTTCGAGTCTTTTCAACACTTCAACGGCGACGACCGGTCTTGCCCGTTTGTCGTCGCCGTCTTCGATTTTAAGGGCGATGGCTAGGCCTGCCGGGTATTTGTCACTAGGTAAAATTCCGCAAAGCCAGACGCCGTCGGCGCCGACCTTTGAGATAAGGCTATTGGGCGCGGCTTGCATAAGCATTGTGTCGAGACGGCCGGTGCCGCCGATCAGCTCTGGGAATTTTGTTATTGTTGAAACGATGCGACGAGAGGCGTCGCGCGTTGCGGCGTCGAAACTCGCTGGCGGACTCATCAGGTTAATGAAGGCTCGTGCCATTGCGGAAATCGGCATCGCAAAGTTGGGAGCGACGCAGCCGTCGATCGCCAAAGCTATATCGCTTTCGCCGATCTCGGCAAACTGAGCGATAGTTGAGAGAATTTTCTGCTGAATCGGGTTTTCGATCGCCGTGTAAGAAACCGTATCCGCCCCGATATGGCGAGCAAAAGCAAGCATCGCCGCGTGCTTTCCAGAGCAGTTATTATGAAGCGTGCTGGCCCCGTCACCTGACCGTACGATGCGCCCGGCCTCTTTTTCGTTGAAAGGCGGATGTACGCCGCATTGCAGTTGTCCTTCGGTGAAACCGGCCCGTTCGAGCATGATCTTTACAATACGGATGTGAACCGGCTGGCCCGAGTGGGACGCGCACGCGAGTGCAATCTCCTCCTCCGAAAAGCCGAATGCATCGGCTGCACCCGAAGTTATAAAAGGTATTGCCTGAAAAGGCTTGGCCGCCGAACGAAGAAACGTGACCGTGCCGGGATCGCCAATTTCCAAAATCGATTTTCCATCGCCGTCGACAGCGACAATGTGCCCGCGATGAATTGATTCGACCGTGTCGCCGCGGATGACGCGGGCGAGTATCGATGGTTCCTTAAAGCCCGAATCGCTCAGTTTTTTATTCTCCATTAAGTGCGACATTACCTCTGCGGCGGCGTCTCGCGTCAACTCTGCAATATCTCTTGCTTAAAAGCTTGCCGTAGCCAATCTTAACGCAGAGTTCGGGAAGGAGAAGACAGAGAGCGAGTAATCACTTTCTCATTCGACGCGCCTCTTACAGGAGGAGCCGCACGCTCGCGTGCCGCATCGATCATTTCGCGGGCATTTTGCCGCGCGGCTTCGGTTATGCGCGTACCGGCGAGCATGCGGGCGACTTCCTCGACGCGTTCGTCGTCGGTTAATTCGCGGATGCCGATTTTAGTTTTCCCTGCCGACACCGATTTATCCACCAGAAAATGGTGATCGGCGAGCGATGCGATTTGCGGCTGATGCGTGACGCAAAGAACCTGCTGGGCGCCGGCGAGGTCTTTCAGCCGCAGGCCGACGGCCTCGGCAACGCGGCCGCCAACACCGGCGTCGATCTCATCGAACACATCGGTTTTGCGGGCGGCGGATTCGCGGGCCGTAGTTTTCAAGATCAGCATCAGGCGCGATGCTTCGCCGCCGGACGCAACTTTGATAAGCGGTTTTGGCGGTTCACCGGGGTTGGCCGAAAAGAAAAATTCGACTCGGTCGAAACCCTTAAGCGTAAACCCGCGGTCGAACTCACTATCGTCGAGCTCCGCCCGCGTGGGAGCCTCGACACGCACCTCGAATCGAGCCTTTTCAAGAGCAACGGTTTTTAGATTCGCTTCCACCTCCCGCCCGAATCTCGCCGCTGCCGCGAAACGGGCATAGCTCAACTTTTTCGCGAGCGAAATGTATTGCTCGCGTGCCTGCCGGGCTTGCGCGCGCAATTCTTGCCCGCGGAATTCAGACGTTTCAATATTTTCCAGACGGCGAGTCGATTCATCGAGGTGGGCGAGCACAGATTCGCTCGAGCCGCCGTATTTGCGTGTGAGGCGCGATATCTCGGCAAGGCGGTTTTCGATTTCAGCGAGCCGCTCCGGCGAAAATTCGAGTCGGCTGCGGAAGTCGCGGGTGGCGATCGCGAGATCTTCAATAACTGCTTGAACAGATTTTAGAGTCTCAGGATATTCGCCGAAGCTCGAATCATAGTTTGCAAGCTCATCGATATTGCGGGCTGCTTTTTCGAGCAAAGCGACCGCGGCCGGGTCGTTTTCATAAAGCAAGGCATAAGCTTCTTCGCTCAAGGCGACAAGTTTTTCGACGTTATTGAGCCGCCGTTTTTCTTCTTCGAGCGATGCATCCTCGCCGATTTCCATACGCGCGGCGGTGATCTCGCTTACCTGAAACTTCAAAATATCGATTAGCTGCAGCTTGTTCGCGTCGTCCCGCTGCAAATTTGCGATCGTTTGTTTGATCTCGGACCACTGACGAAAAGCTTCGGCAATTTGCGTCCGCAAATTGTCGGTTCCTGAAACGCGGTCGAGCATTGCCATATGCAAAGCCGTGTCAAACAATGCGGCCTGCTCGCCCTGGCCGTGTATGTCCACAAGGTGCGGGCCAAGGGAGCGTAAAAAAGTTTGCGTGACGAGATGGTTATTGACGAAGATGCGATTCTTACCCGCTGCAAAAAGCTCGCGGCGAATGATCAATTCGCCGTCGCCAAATTCGATACCGCCTTTCTCCACAAGCTCGGTAACACGCTCTGGTTCGGTTAGGGAAAACAAGCCTTCGATTTTCGCCGACTGCTCGCCTTGCTTGATCAAATCTGCCGAAACGCGCGCACCGGTTAATGCACCGAGGCTGTCGACGATGATCGACTTACCGGAACCGGTCTCGCCCGTTAGCAGATTCAGCCCTTCGCCGAATTCGATTTCGAGCGAATCAATCAATGCGACATTTTTTAGCTTGAGTAGGCTCAGCATACTAATTGGCGACGATGGAGACTCGATTGCAATTATAAATATTTGCAGTCTGCCAAGCAGGTGTAACTTAGCTGCTGGCGGAGCTGCAGGTGGAACCTGCAGATACGATCACAGAACGATTTCTGGGCATGTGTACGTGCGAACATGCCACGAGCAGCCAAGAAAGTACTAGACAGCTTCATTCATTATAAAGATTCTGCCACGATACAAGGATAGTCGGCCGTGAGGACGCACGTCTCTCGGGTGAAATTCCTCCTATTTTCTCGGAACTATGCCCTCGCCTTTGACCCATTTACCGACCGAGAAAACGGCGTCGGGTGGAACGCTTTTTTCGAGCGCGGTGCTCGTCCAATCGATCTCGCGGTTCTTTTTGTAAAAGAGCAACTCGCCCATATTGCCGGGCTTGATCGGCTGAAAGCGACCGACGATGTGGAAACCGGATGCCTCGTATTCCTCAAGACCCGTGACAGCGGTCAGCGAGCCGACGTGCCTGATTGTAGAGGGCGCCGAATATTCTTCTCGGCGACGCTCGCGAATCAACCCGATATCGACTGTTTCCGCTTTTGATCCATCCGTCATTACGCCGGCATTGCGGAAAACGATGCTCACGAGCCGCCCGGACGTGTTTGCGGGAAGGAGTTCGTAGCTCAGCGGGCTGAAAGCTTTTTCGCTGCCGTCGGCCAAAGATTTCAATGCCGTAAGAATGGCGATGAAATTCAGCTTGACGAGAAACATTTCATCGCGGCCGTGCAGGCCGCCGGTTTCGATCAGGATCACGGGCGTGCCCCAGGCCGAGAAATTGTCGCCAAAAGCCGTGGCGGTGAATTCGTCGCTGTAACGGCCAATGTGGCCGGGAATAAATTGATTCAGAGCGGCAGCCATCGCCGACGCAAGCCGCTTGCTTCGTTCGTGGCCTTCGCTCGTCGTCTTTTGTGCATCGGCGTAGACAACAAGCAGCGAGATCGCGGCTTGCTTGTCTGTCGCACCGACGGTAGTGAGAGGGTTCTGATTATGCAGGTTAAAACCGATATGCGGCGACCACTCGTCACGTAAAGATTTGAGCAGGCGGGCCTCGGGCGTTTTTAGATCAAGAGCGTCGCGATTGATGTCGATGCCCTGCAAGTTGCGGCGAATATAGACCTCGGCTCCGTCGGGATTGACCATCGGAACGGCCCGGATCGTTACCATCTTTTCGAGGGTCTTGACCCAGGATTTTTCGCTTCGGTTGTCGAGAGTTGTGAACAGATCGATAAGAGCAGAGGTCGCGGTCGGCTCGTCGCCGTGCATCTGCGACCAAAGGAAGATTTTCAGCGACCCCTTTCCCCACTCGATCTGATAAATCTCGCGGCCGCCAAAGCTCCGGCCCACTTCACCAACCTTGATCCCGCGTTTCTTGAGACCGTCGAGATATTTTTGCAGGTCTTTGTGCCGGACATTGGACGGGAGAATGTTTGTTACATGATCTTTGTCCCATATTTCGGCCAGTTGGGCGGGTGTCTGGGCTTGTAAGTTCATCAAAAAGGCTATGAAAAGAAGCGAGAGCAGGAGGACCGATTTCATAGCTCTAAAATAAACTGGTTCTGGGTTTTGCGGCAAGTAACAAAATGACGGCCGGGTAACGGCTCATGACAGGTTTTGAGTATTGTTGAATAAGGACTGGAGCGCAAGATGACTGGAGTGCAAGCATCCCTGCTTGCACTCCAGTCTAGAAGGCCGCGTTCCCGGCTTTCGGCCCGTTATTCGTCCCGCCTCTTTTCGCTGTCGGTCATGAACGGCCTGTCCGCGTCGCCTATCATTGCCGTCGAAGCCTGGAATAGAAAGCCCTTCATATATTCCGGGTGTTTCATTTCCTTTACGGCTTCGGCGTAAAATTCGCGCGCGGCGCCGACGCTTTTCTTGCCCTTGACGATGTCGTCGGCAAGATTCAAGGCCAAAAAGTTCGCTCCTTCTTTGTCGCATCGGGCCGATATCTCGCCTTTTGTTCGCTCGACAATCACGCTGCCGTCGTATTCGGCCAATTCGTCGAATTTATCGGTAGGAACCTGATAGCTAATGGTCTGTTTAAGCATGTCCGGGTGCGGCATCGGGAAATTATGCGGTATTTCCTCGTTGACAAGTTCGGTTCGCTTCCACGGCCCATTATTATGCCAAACAAGGCGCATCGGCGTTGCTTCGTGCGGCATTCCGTATTTGGCGATAGTCGTTCGCGCTACTTCCTTCGGTTTGGCTTTCCAGCCCGCTATGATTCGGTCGACATCTTTCTTGTTCGTGCTCATATTATTCATTTTGTCCATCCTCTGAGCAGAAACCAATCCGCCGAGAATCAGAGCTCCCAAAACAAAAATCGGCGTTATTACTGAGAACTTCATTAATTTATCCTCCATTTTTCGATCAGTCATCGGGAACGATTGCCTCCCGAACGGTGGTTCGTGGTTAAGATCGACGCCCTGTCAACATGAGGCCGTGAAAACAGAAATCTTTCCCAAAACCGACTCTTTTGCCCGCTACCGGCAACCTTCTGCCTGCTTTCCTGCCTTATAACGGTTCTATACTTTTTTATAGCACTTATAGGTCGATAACCTTTGTTAGTTCGTTAACGTCGATTATTTAAGTTCTTGTCTTATGATAGGAATTGGTATTAGAGCAGAACAACAGTCGGTAGTCACAGCTTCGTTATGACAATGGAAGAGTATCCGTTCGAGTTTCCGCCGGGTCAGCATCAGGATTGCGTGACGCTGACCGAGCTGACCATAGAGCACTTGCCCCACGATGGCTCGCTAGGTCAAATTCTAGAGTTCGCCAAGGGTGATTATGCGTGGCGTCCTGAAGATATTCCGGATCGAATCTATTTTCTACAGCATGGCAAGGTCGCGATTTTTGTCAGCGATCCGGAGGGACGCGAAGTCGTCTTGCAGATAATTGATGCCGGCGAGTCATTCGGAGAGTTGTGTTTTTGCGGAGCGAATAAACTTCGCGGCTCGACCGCCCAAGCCGCCGCTCCCAGCTCGGCCGTTGCGGTCGGGCTCGCTGATTTTATGAATTTTATGCAGTCAAACCGCAAAGTGCTGGCGGCTTTGGTGTGGACGTACTGCATCAGGTTGGCCGACGCCCAGCGGCGCATCGAGATTTTGGCGAACCGCCGGGCCGAAGAAAGACTCGGTTATCTTCTGCTTCACCTTGTCGCGTCGCAGAATCAAAAATACGGTCAGCCCGCCAAGGAATCAGACGAAGCCATGCTTTCCATCAGCCACAACGAGCTTGCCCAGATGGCGGCAATGAGCCGCCCGCACGTCAGCGTTACGATGAATAAGCTCCGCCAGCGCGCCGTGCTCGATTACGGCCGAAATCGCCCGCTCATCGTAAATGTTCGCGCGATGAGCGAATATCTGACTGGTCAATGACTCTTCGCGGAAGCGGCGGCCCCGAGAACCTGCATAGCTGTTATTCCTTGCTCTTCCGCACCCTAAGAATTTCCGCGACGCTCCAGGCTTGGGCGGGGCAGCCGCGCGGCGCGTGCGGCGCATCGGCGTCGAAAATTTCGGAGACTTGGCCGACGCCGGCTTCCAACAGGTGTGATTCGAAACCGGCGAGAAATTTTTTTACCCGATCCTCACGATCGGGATAGACTTTACGATAGGCATCGATGAACGGCCCGATCAGCCACGCCCAAACGGTTCCCTGATGATATGCAGAATCGCGTTCGGACGGCGAGCCTATATAGATGGGCACATAGTTCTCATCACGGGGCGAAAGGGAACGAAGGCCGAAGGGCGTCAGCAAGTCGCTTTCGATTTTTTCGACGATTTTTCGAGCTCGGTCCGCCTCGAGCATCGAATGCGGAAGAGACACGGCGAAAATTTGATTCGGCCTGACCGGAC
>JBHENZ010000010.1:0-7772 GCA_046261815.1 Pyrinomonadaceae bacterium
GGCGTGCGATGCCGGTTCGACGCGTGCAGGATACCGATACTCGCCGAGCTGTAAATTTCATGGGACCCGATCTTGAACGGTATGCTGAACCTCTTTTGAATTCGCTCGGCAATTATTGTTACCGTCTCGTTGTAGTAACGGCCCTCAACCAATATTACAAACTCGTCGCCGCCAAGCCGGGCGACGATGTCCGGCGGCCGCATACATTCGGTAAGGCGTTCCGAAATACTGATCAAAAGCTGATCGCCGACCAAGTGACCGAGACTGTCATTTACGTTCTTAAATCGGTCGAGGTCGATGAACAAAACGCTAACCTGATATTTCGGATTATCGCGAAATTTGTTCAGTGAGTCGGCCAGGCGCTGCATAAAATAGGCTCGATTAGGAAGACCTGTCAAAGCGTCATGCGTCGCTTCATGACGCAGCTGCTGCTCGACGTGTTTCTTATCCGTGATATCGTGCACCTGAAAAATCAGTGTGGGGTTGGTCGAATTCGTGTCGCTCGCGATCGAGCCGCTCCACGATACCCAAACGGTGTGCCCGTTTTTGTGCACATATCGCTGCTCCATCTGCGAGCTGGCGACCCTGCCTTCAATCAAATCGTGAATCAGCGAAAAGGTCGGCCCGACATCCTCGCGAAAAATCATCGATTGAAAATCGGAAGAGAGGAATTCCTCTGCCTTATAGCCCAAAATTTCGGATAACGCGCGATTTACCTTTAGCCAATGGCCGGCGGGCGAAACGAGGGCGATGCCGATGGGCGCAAAATTAAACGCACTCCTGAATCGTCTTTCCGAATCTTTTAATTCGACGCTCTGCTGTTCCAGCTTTTTCGCGTACTCTTCGGCTTGTTTCGCCTGCGAAATCGACATTTCGACGTTCGCCAAATACATGCGATAGGTCAGGAACACAAGGTAGGCGACCGGAAATGCAGCGATGATCACACCATAGCCGACTAAATCCGAAAGCTGGACGAGCACACCAGCGCAAACCGCGCCGATCAGATATGTGGCAAACGACCACACATACTCGCGCTTCCATAAATCCGGCAACTTGGATGCATTCTTTAGCGAATCGTAAACGGCCGCGAGGCCGGTGTTTACCAAAAACTGCACGATGGCAATAACCGAAAGGGCAATTATAAAATCCTGAACATGTCCGGCGTGACCGTGAAGTTGGCTTTCGCTGTCCAGCCCTGCGACTTTTAGCGCTGCGACGACGATCGAAGTCGACAACGCCATCGCCCCCGCGTTGAAATATACAGCCAGGAGGCTCGAGCAGAAACGGCGTGCGGAAAAGAAGGCTTCGACTGCGGCGAGAACTACCGCGAGCTCGCCGCCGAACAGCAATATTGCAAGGTAGATGAAAGTGTCAGAAACAGAAATGTGAGATTTGAGACGCGGTATCTTGATCGACATACGCGAGCCGATGCCGATTGTGAAGCAAACGAGGGCGAAAAAGTAAAGGTCTATCCGTTCGACCGGGACATCTGTGACAGCCAGACAAAACGCGGCCGTGCCGGCCAGCAGCACGAGAATCATGTACGCTTTTGTCAGGCGTTCGAAATTCATGGTGAGTAGGAGGAAGGGTGAGCAAACTTCAAATCAACGATTGCATTGACAGATCGCAAATAGGTGAACGATTAGAGCGGATGAGGCGGGTGAACGAGAAAAATGCTGGAATCCAGGACAGTCCTCAGGTTAAATCCTAGTAGATCTCCGCCTTGTGTGTCTAGCATTGGCCGGCCCAGTCGGCACGAATAAAACGACCAGAACGTCTCGGCATCGCCGCCGTGCGACATTATCAGATGAATCGGACCGAAGACGTTCGAGCCTTAAATGCCAGTGCCTTGAGTGCGTCAGCCGTCCGGGCCTCGACGAGCGTTGAATGCCCGATCAATGCCACGCCCTCAAGCTGGCCGTCCGCTCCACGGTAACCGAAAAACTTTCCACGATTAAGTTCGCTTTCAATCCCGTTGTCGATTATAAAGCTCGTCATTACGACCGTGTGCACGGGCCGCCTGGCAAGAAAATCCAGTGTTTCGCTTTTGTCCGCGCCACCGAGTGGCGTCGCGCGTAACAGCCCCGGCGTCTCGGCGATTCGACGAATGTCCGGTTCGATCGCCGTGTAATTTTGTAATGCAAACATTCGGTTCATACGGGTGTCCTCCATAGGTTTAAAGGCTTAAAGGCGTAGCGTTTGAATCTGTGGAAATATCGAAGATCCTGATCACAGGTTGTGACACAGGCGGATCTTCTAATTTTCATCTTCGGGCAGACACCCCATGCTTTCCGTGTCTTCGCCGTCGAGAACGCTGAGACCGACAAGGTGGGCATCGCCAATAAGCACGCCGTCGCCTATGAGAACTCCATCCCCAATAAGCACTCCATCGCCTATGAGAACTCCATCCCCGATAAGCACCCCATCGCCAATTAGCACTCCGCCCGCCAGGAAAATCGTACCGCCGCCAAGCGGTTGGCCGTCACTGATCATTACATCTCTGTAAAGCGTCGCGCCCGTGAAATTGTCATTTAGGTTTTGTGTTTGATCCGCGTACAACACGCCCCTGTCAAACGTCATTCCATTACGATAAACATTTTGGAATTGATCGACGAGCGCGTCGCCGTTGACATAGCCGTGGTTCGTCAACACACCCTGCGCCCATGCGAAGGAAGTACCGCCCACAGTACTCGTCGCGGCGGGAAGACTCAGGCCCGCTCCGACCATCGGCATGCCCAAGTATCCATCAGTTGAGAAATTGAAACCGAGCCTATACGTTCGAGCAACGCGTACCGCACCGTCGATATTCACCTGCCCTGCTCCCTGTTCGAGCATGTTGGCGTTGGCGAGCGGCTGCGCGGTGTATTCAAGCAGCATCTTGGCCATCGTTGGCGTCAGATTCGGATTAAGCTGGAAAAGAAGTGCCGCCGCACCCGAGACCACCGGTGCCGAAACGGAGGTACCGCTCAAGTACATCATGTCGTTTGATTCGCCGCTGACATCAAGGGTCGAGTTGGTAAGCTTCGGCAACAACGTGACGAGCGTGTTGGGAGCTTTTGCCATGGCGCCGATTATCCTGTTTCCCGGAGCGACGACATCAGGCTTGATGACATTGTCGTAGTGTCGCTGTCCGTTCTCGTCGGTGTAATAGCTTCGCGTCGGTCCGTGCGAACTATATGTGGCAATGCGGTCGTCCGAGCGACGGCCGGTTCCGAAAGTGTTAACCGCTCCCACCGTAACGACGGAGGGCTCGTTGCCGGGGGAATGGATTTGTCCGTATATTTTCCGGCCTTGCGAATCGATGCCGTTATTTCCGGCCGCTGCGACAACGAGAATGCCGTTTTGGTTAAGCTGGTGCGCCTTGCGGCACAATACATCGTTTGTATAAGTATCTATCGACGCGGTTCCGAGGCTGAGATTGGCAACGCGAATGTTATAGGTCGTCTTATTCGCGAGGATCCAATCCATCGCGGTCAATAATTCGGAGGTCTTGCCGCGCCCCTGAGCATCGAGCACGCGAAGATTGATAATCTTCGCCTTTGGCGCCACTCCCTTGTAAGCGCCATTGTTGCGCGAAGCACTGCCGGCCGCGATCGACGCGACGTGGGTGCCATGGCCGTACCGGTCCTCGTTGTTAGAATCGCCCTCCAAGAAGCTCTTTTGGTAAATTACCCTCGCCGAGCCGCCGTCATTAAACGACTTATGCGAAGCATAAATACCTGAGTCGAGAACCGCGATACCAATACCCGCGCCGTCGAGCGTGTAAGACGACGACCTTCCATAACCTGGCGGCTGTGAGCGGACAAGCGACGCACCGGTCGTTGCCTCAATGTGGCCGGTCTTCGCAGTCGGTCGATCCGGCGAGATATAGTTTATCGAGCCGCTCGAAGACAAGTGCTTAATGGTCGAAAGTGGCAGATTTATCACCAACGTATTATCGTCGCCTATGCGGCCGACTATTTTCGCGTTTCCGCTCGCAAGCATCGCACGAAAGCCCGGATTCAAAGCGTCTTTCGCCTGAATGATCGTGTCGATTCGCTTCCGGCCGCTTGGATCGGTCGCGATCATTTCGCGTAGATCGGGCGAAACGTTATCGCCGCGGAACGCGGGCGCCATCGTTTTCGCCGGAGCCTCGCCTGCTGAATGGGGTCGTTTGTTTTCGATGAACAGCGGTTCGAACAGCGCTAAAAGCTCAGGATTTACGACGACGATTTCCTGATAAGCGCGAATCGAACTTCCGCCGATTAGGATTAGTTTTCCGCTTCGCAAAGCTGACTTAAGTAGCTTTCCGGCAACTGGCGAGGTCAATACGTTCGGCAGTTGGTCGATGAAGAGAATGGCAGTCTTGTTCGACTGTATCGCCGAGCTCAGCACTTCGTTCAGGCTGTTGTAAAGCTGCTGCTTGTTCTCGGCATTCGAGAACAAAGCGTTTGTCTCGAGACGAAGAATCGTTTTGCCCGCGACATTCACCGATGCATTCGCGGCGCATGATTTGAGCGCGAGTTGCTCGACGATACCGCTGGGACTTTCGTCATTCTGGTCGACTAAAATCGGCTGCTTGCCGCTGTCACTCGCTAGCGCCTTTTCGAGCCGGTTTGCTTCCGCCTCAAGGCCCAGGTTCTCACGCAGTCTTCCTTGACGGCCAAGCTGCGTCAGATCTGTAGTCAGCTGTTCAAAGGACAAATTCGGATTTTCATCCGCACGGGCGGCGGCGAAGGCAAAATTCGAAAATGCGATCGAACAAAGTAGAACGATGGAAACCGCCTTGCGGCCAATAGAAAGGTTGGTGGGTGAGAAGGTCATTGTATTTGCTCCAGAAATGTTCATACAGACAACGGCGCAAAGGGCCGTCGCCCACTTATATCAAGGAGCGTGCCAACTAGTTAATTCAAGAAATGATTAGTCTTAGGGGAAAGTAAGGTGAGAAAAAACCGTTCAACATGATTGACCGATTCGGTCAAATCGAACGAGAAAGAACTGCAGAAAAAAGCCCCCCCTCATAAAAATATACGAACGGCAGTTCGGCAATGGCGATGCGCTAGATTGAGCACATCGCCATTAATTAGGGGCGGGCTTCTGCAACCGTCCGGCGGATCAAATCTCTAAAATGTCGATCAATTCCTGGACCGCGGCCGCGCTCTTTTGCAGTGCGGCGCGCTCTTCGTTTGTGAGGCTGATTTCGATTATCTGTTCGACGCCGTTCTTGCCAAGCTTGACCGGCACGCCGACAAAAAGATTATTGATCCCGTACTCGCCTTCGAGAAAAACGGCGCACGGCAGGATTTTCTTTTTGTCTTTCAGAATCGACTCAGCCATCTCGACCGCTCCAAGCGAAGGCGCGTAATAAGCCGAACCAGTTTTCAACAAACCGACAATCTCGGCACCGCCGTTTGCCGTTCGCGTAAGAATCGTGTCGAGCTGGTCTTTCGGCAAAAGCTCGGTAACCGGAATGCCCGCACATGTCGAATAGCGCGGCAGCGGCACCATCGTATCGCCGTGACCGCCAAGCACGAACGCCGTGACGTTTTCGACCGAAACATTCAACGCTTCGGCCAAGAAGCAGCGCATCCGCGCCGAATCGAGCACGCCGGCCATTCCCATCACGCGGTTTTTCGGAAAACCCGATTTGCGGAACGCGACCTGCGTCATCGCATCGAGCGGATTTGAAACAACTATGATAAATGCATTCGGCGAATATTTCGCGACTTGATCCGTGACCTGTCCGACAATGTCCGAATTCGTCTTTAGCAGATCATCTCGGCTCATACCCGGCTTTCGCGGCAGACCGGCGGTGATGATGACGACATCGGAATCAGCCGTCTCTTCATACGAATTTGCGCCGACCAGCTTTACGTCAAACCCATCGATCGGCGCCGCCTGCGCTAAGTCCAACGACTTGCCCTGCGGCGTGCCCTCGACTATGTCAACCAGCACCACGTCCGCCAGTTCCTTGCTGGCGATCCAATGCGCCGCCGTGGCCCCCACATTCCCGGCACCGACGACCGTAACTTTGTACCTTCCAGCCATTCCCTAACCTTCCTATTTGAAATATTTAGTTGATAATAGAAAGGTATTTTGTCACAGCGACCGGAAATCGGCAAAATAGGACCTACTAACTACACGGAAGGCTTAGCGGAAATCAGCCGCCACGGTTCACACTTATAAATGGTTCCTGCACCAGCCGCCGTTCGAAACCTGGGCGGCGGGTGTCGCCGCTCCGATTGTTTGTTAGCTGGGACGATTATTTTATCTGGACACCTAAATTAGATCAGGGAGAAACGGTATGAGGCACACATTATGTTTGATCGTATTGCTCACACTTCTTGGGACAACGATTGCAAATGCGCAGTTCGGTGATTCTTGGAAACGATCACCGGCCGTAATCGTCATTTATGCCGATAAAGACGAACGTATCGGTTTGGTGGACGAAGCGATCGCGTTTTGGAACAAAACATTTGAAGAGGTCGGGTCGGGCTTCAGGCTTTCAAAAGCGTCGACGCTTAGGAAAGTTATCCCGGAATCCGACCTTCAGGCTCTGAGTTTATCGACCGTAGGTGATGGCCAGGTCGCTTTTCCGAAAGTATTTCTCGAGCTTCCGGGTGATCTGAACATCTTTCTCGGCAATTCAGAATTTATTTCGTTCGCCAGTCCTTTCGATCAGAATGGTAAGCGTGTGATTGGAATTCGGGCCACTAAATTTCCGCCTTTAAATTTGCCGAATGTGGCGCGAAACGTGATCATTCATGAGATCGGCCATGCCATCGGCCTTGGTCACAACCCGGATCCTGCGATGCTTATGTGCGGCCGTCCTTCGCCCTGCAGGCCCGCACTTTTTGCATCACACGAAGCTAGAGTATTCCCTCTGACGGCTGAAGAAAAGAAACAACTTCGGCGAATGTACCCACCTGACTGGAAGCCCATAGAGAAGTGACCACCCCGAAAGTACCAGCAATTTAGGCTCGCCTTCGCACGAGGTGGGCGACCTATTCGCGGAACGGGGGGACGCGACAATGAAAAAGCCCGGCGCGCTCTCCCCTTCACACCGGACTTTTTCGGAATGGCCGCGGAAATTGCGTCGCCGACGACCAAACTTTAATCTTTTTTATTTTTGCGAAGGCTTCAGAACCGAAAGCCGTTTTACTTTCTGCCCATTCACCTTCGCGGCTATTCAAACGACATCCGCTGTAGAGTTTGGCAATGGCTGTGCCAAAAATGAAAGGGCGGTAAAAAGAACTCGAAAGCCTTTATTTTCGGCCGTTTTGCAGTCTTGATAGGTGCCTCAATATCTTAGCCTAAACAATATCGTTTAATTTCTGCACGATATCGGGCAAACACGACCGCCTACCGCAGAATCGGGTGGCTGCCGCCTCGACTGTGATCGGCCGTCGCCTGAAACCGCCGCCTGTCGTTGTGATAAAGAACGATGTGTTCGCCCTCGTAACGCACGACATCCGAAACGCGGTTGAAATCTCTCGTGTGCTCCGCGATTAGAAACGCACCCGATGCAAAATTTACTACCATTCCGGCAGCAAAAATATAACCGCCTTGGTCGTATTCAGAGCCTGCATACTGAGCCGCACCTAGTGCGATATCCGGCGAATACCCTCCCGATCCGCTTGCCGTTCTGTCCGCACGGGCAATAAATATGCTGTAATTCGAATGACTTAGCCGCCGCTGATAACCGTTTCGAATGGCTGCGTCAAAAAGCTGCAAAAGCCCTCGATCGATCGCTGCAAGCATTGCCGGAGATGGTCGATTGACGCTGTAAACAA
>JBHENZ010000011.1:0-4547 GCA_046261815.1 Pyrinomonadaceae bacterium
CTCCGAATTAGACGCCGGCCCAAGCGTGGCCAAAATTTTTGCTCGTCTCATAGAAAAATTCTGTCAGTCAGCGGGGTTATCAAAAGTACGCAGTTTTTCAACATAAGCCAGGCAGGTCGCAACGAATGTCGAGTGCGACCAGGTCAAAGGCGATACGGAAAGTTGTTCGCCGGTCGCGGGATCGATCTGCTCGGAAAGCACGCCCGACGGCAACGCGATCGACGCCACCCATTCGATAATTTCGAGTGCTCGCGACAAATCTTTTTTCGACTTCGCAGCGGCAATAAAATAATCGGCAAGCCATAGCGTGCAGATCACCCAAGTGTTTCCGGGCGCATCGCTCCGCGTTTTCATATAGCCGTCATACTCATACCGCGCGATCCCGCCGCCGCTCGCAAGCTTTTCTTTCACGGCATGCATCGTCCGCGTGACCATCTCGTCGTGCGGGTCGAAAACACCAAAATAGAATACAGCAAAAAGCGACGCATCTACGGTCAGGTCGCGTTTGATCTCACCGCCAAGGTTCGCCTCAATTGCGCGGGCAAACCGTTTCTCACCAGCGTCGAACAAATGTTGTCGCATCGCCGAAACTATCTCCTCCGCCGTCGTGCGATATCGTTCATCGCGTTCGCCATCACCGAAAAGCGCGGCGAAATTTGCCGCTGCACGAAGTCCAGCTACGACCGTCGCGCACGTGAAAGTATGAATCCCGCGTCTGTCCTCCCACAGGTTCCAGCTCGCGTTTGGCAGATGGAGATTGGGATGCCGAAACGCGACCATAAAATCCGCACACCGTACGACGAGCGAACGATAAAGCCGCTGGGCAAACTCGATATCCCGATATTTCTGATAATGTTCCCAAAACGCCCACAGCACCAGCGCCGTCTCATCTTCCTGGATCGGCAACAGGCGCTCGCCTGTGCCGACATCGAAAGATGCATGCCACCCCGAAGCCAGGGTTCCATCGGCGTTGTACTTTTGCAGAAAATACCCGTCGCGATGCACGATTCGGCCACAAAAGGCATAGAATCGGGCGGCGGTTCGCGAATAACCGGCCGCATCCAACGCGTTTGCGACAAAGGCTCCGTCACGGGTCCATAGATAGCTGTAATGATCTGTCGCCCGTTCGCGCACATCCGCGTCGTTCGCCGCCAGGATCGCCCCGTCGTTATCGATCTGAGTTCGGATAATCAAAAGCGATCGCTTAAAAAGCGCAACGGCGGCCGCAGGTAGCTCTGATAGATCCATTTCATTTTTATTTACCCATGCACGCCAGTAATTGCGGGTTTTTTCGAGATAACGACCGGGGCCGATCGTTTTTACTAGCTGGTGGTTGGCACATGCCTCGTCGTACGACAATGCAGCGGCGATCCAATAATAAAACTCGCCTTCGCTCCCAGGTTCGAGCGCGAGGTTTATCTTGATGGTCGAATCAACCGAGCCTTCCGTAATAGCTCCGCCATGTAGTTCGCCGTCTTCGGCATCCCGCCATGTGCCTTCTTTATCGCGAAACGCTTTGCGTCCCGTCGCGAAGGAATCGAATGGTGGATCGGTACTTATCAAAAACTGACGGTGTTTTTTGTAATGGATTATCGAATGCGTCTCCGGATCGAAAAGGGCGGTGTCGCCGACCTTGTTTTCGTAAATTCGGAAATCGTGGTGCAGAAAAATCCTAAAATGTCGACGGTCGCCCCGCAGGTTTTTTACCAGAACGTGCCGCAAAAAAACATTTTCGTGACTGCCAACCGTGTCGCTGCACCGAATTTCAACACCGAGGTTCGCATCGATAAGAGTTACGTCCGTTACGAGTGTTTCGCTTTCATATTTGAGACTTCGCTCCCATCCCTCCGAAAAAACCCACGAAAACTTTCCGTCAACCCAAATGCCAAAACGGAAAGGGAATCCCTCGGTGTGATTCTCCTGCCCGACATGCGGAAAATATATGTCGCGGATCTGATACTTGTCATCGAAATTTATTAGCAGCGATCCGTTGCCGATTGGAATGTCGCGCATGTTTATCAATCTTAACCGGTCGGATTAATTGCCTTAGAAAGCATCTGCATCGCATTTCGCACAACTTCCTTTTCAGATATGAATTCAAGAATATCGACGGCCTCGTTAATTTCCACCCAACGAGCCTCAGCCACCTCGTCGTCATGATCCTCGACGTTTCCGCAGCGAAATTTCATCAGGAAAAAGTGAACGAGCTTGTGATACCTGACCTTCTCACCCGCGCGGTCGGCAAAGTACCAGTATTCGATCGTCTCGATTTTCTCGACCAGATCGGCGTCCATACCCGATTCTTCACGCACTTCGCGCAGCGCAGCATGTTCCGCAGTCTCGCCTTCGTCGATCAGCCCTTTCGGCAACTGCCATCGGCGGTCGGGAAGCGTTAGCACGATTGCGATTTCTCTCGCAACTCCAACATCTCGATAAACGACGCCGCCTGCGGAAATTTCCTCTAGCGTACGAAAAGTGTTTTTGTCAGGACGAGCCATAAAATATCATTCCGCGATCGCGCTTCTGACGGCTTCATCAAGTTCGTGTCGTATCGATTCATTGAATCCGACAATTTTCTTGACCAAACGCCCATTACGATCAAAAACCGCGGTTTGCGGAATGGCGGTGTCCGTCCCGAAAATGTACGAGGTGAGCGCGTCTTCCGGAGTTGCGAGCGGGTAATCGATAGCAAGCCGTTCGACGAATTCGGGAACTTTAGGTTTGTCTTCCTCGCCGCCGACGTGCAACCCGATTACTTGAAGCTGCTGACCATGCTTTGCCTGAAGCTGTTTCAGGTGCGGAATTTCCTCGATACACGGCGGGCAATACGTGGCCCAAAAATCGAGTATTATTACCTTGCCCTGATAATCCTTCAGCTTGGCCACGGCGCCGTCAAATCCGCTCCAGCTCATTTCCGCAATCGGCTTCAATGCCCGCGGCGGAGCGTCTTTTTGTGGCACTCCGTTCACGGCCACCGGCCTGTTGACGATGGCCACTGGTCTTGCCGGATCGCCGCCGGAAAAGATCGAAACAGCTAACGTGAAAACAAGAAGCGCAGTCATCCGAGACATGCGTACAGATTTTACACAAAAGTCTGTCGATAATCATTTCATGCCTGCCGCGCAGCCGAACCGTAGAATGTATGGCGGAATTTATCCGGTGAGCCTTTATCCCAAAAAGATCAACGATCGCTTTTGCCGGCCTGCCAAATGCGACTTCGGTCGAAGCCGTGAAAGCGACTCTCGCCGCCCATCGAATCAGCCAGATCGCCGAATGCAAAGGGGATTCGGCTCTTGTCTGCACCTGCTTTAGCGTGTCGGAGGACGAGATCATTAGCTATATCATGCGCCTTCGAACCGCCGACCTTGATCAAATCGGTGATATTGCGAATGCAGGCACCGGCTGCGGCTCGTGCCGAATGCTTATTCGCGAGTTGATCGACGTTGCCCGCTTCGATTAGCCCTTGCCGATCAAACCCTTGCATTAGCAAATTTCATATATGTTATAATTACTTACTACACCGCTTACGCGGTTTTCCATGGGAGGAATTAGGACAAGCCTCTCCTGGCTTTTCGCGTTTAAGCCCGCAATCAGTTTCTAGTAATGGACGATCCTGCCAGTTTCTTTTCATTTTTGCTGTTCGCCGAGACGAATGTTGCGGCAGAGGCACCTGGAATCGGCGCTGCAGCGCTAAAGATTATTCTGGTCATTGTTTTGGTCTTGGCAAACGGCTTTTTCGTCGCGGCCGAGTTTGCCTTCGTCGGCGTGCGTCGTTCACGCATCGAGGCGTTGGCCGCCGAAGGGAATAAAAGAGCAAAGCGGCTGCTGGGCGTTTTGAATAGCCTCAATGCCTATCTCTCGGCCTCTCAGCTTGGCATCACGCTCGCCTCGCTGGGCCTGGGCGCCCTAGGTGAACCAGTGGTCGAAGCGATGCTCGGCGGCGTGCTTAGTAACCTTCCCGAATCACTGCGACATTTTGTTTCGTACGGAATTGCCTTTGCGATTATCACGACGCTGCACATTGTAATCGGTGAACAGGCTCCGAAGCTGTTCGGTTTGCAGCTCGCCGAACGCGTCGCGATGGCGACCGCCCTGCCGATGCAGATTTTTTACAAGACTTTCAAGCCGTTCATTCACGCCCTCGATTGGGCAAGCGCGCGAACAGTCAGGATCTTCGGCCTCCATGCCGAGAGCGAGCACGCCTCTATCTACACAGAAGACGAGATTCGCCAGCTAATTCGAACGTCCGAAGAAAGCGGCCACGTGAATCGGGAAGAACGGCGATTGATCAACAAAGTTTTCGAGTTTTCCGAGACGACCGTCAAAGAGGCGATGGTTCCGCGGACCCAAATCGTCGCAATTCCCGAACACAGCACGCTCGACGAGATTGCCCGCATCGTTAAGCAGCACGGTCTATCGCGGCTTCCCGTTTATCGCGGGTCCCTCGACGAAATAGTTGGCGTAATTTACGCCAAAGACGTTTTGACCGACTTTCTCGATCCCGCGGCGTTCCGCGTCGAAACAATTATTCGCAATCCAAGATATGT
>JBHENZ010000012.1:0-7739 GCA_046261815.1 Pyrinomonadaceae bacterium
ATCCATTCATTGTTCTCCGATCCGTAAACCCACGCCGAAACGTGCCCGCCTTTTTTCACTTTTGATGCAAGCGAAACAAATGCCTCTCGCGGCTCCGGCGTGTGGTGCAGAACACCGACGCTGAATGCGTAATTAAAAACCTTCTTGAACGGCAGCTTAAAAATATCGCACTGCACGATGTGCACATTCGCCATCTCGCGAGTCAGTGCGAAGGCCGATTCCACGCCGTAGCCAAGATCGATGCCAACGACCTCTTTTGCCCCCCATTCAGCCGCAAGCCTCGTATGCCGCCCTTTGCCGCAACCGCCCTCGAGTACGATTTTGCCTTCAAAGAAATCAGGTTTAACGGGCTGCAGCCAGCCTAGCAATTGCTCGGCGTAACGTCCGTCGCTCTGCGTGAAATGCGTCCACTGCCAGCCGAAATTCTCCGCCGTCGCAGCCTTGTCGCGTGTAACCTGTCCCAGATCAGCAAACCGCGGCACGCCGCGCACGACCCTATATTCGCGCGTGCATTTTTTGCACGTCAGCACGCCGTCGATAATCTCGTTGCCCCCAAACTGCCCTGCATACGCCAGCAAAATATCACCACCGCACGTCGGGCATGCGAGCAAATCTAATAGCTTTTTTTTCATTCAGAAGTTTCTAAAAGGTGTTGCCGGATTTGCGGATCGTTTGCCACGTCTTCGTGACGAACGGGCTGGATCGCGTTTTGGAAATCTTTGTACTCAAGAAACGGAAACGGCTGCCGCCAGTTAAAATCGAATTCGTCGGTTTCACGGTCTTCGTATAACCGCTCGAACGTTTCCGCGAAAGCCTCGCAAATGTCGCGCACCGCGCCCGTATGCGAAAAAACGAGCTCACGCTCCGATGCCTCACGTTCGTCTGTCGGATACTGATAAACCTCGAACAAACCCTCACCATAACCGTCCCTCACAAAACGAAAATCGAATTCCTCGGGGTCCCGACTCCACTTCAAAAAATATTCGCTTTTCGAAGTGGTCGATTCGAGCAATTCGGTCAGAGTTCGCAGCAACTCCGGCAAAGCGGCCTGGTGCGGCGCGTGCGCAGTCGTCGTGTTAAATTCGCTCACACCATCCGACAACCCGATCGACATCCATCCGCACTGCGGGCTGTTGAAACTGACCTCAAGCTTTCCTGCCATAAACAGTAAATAGTAAATAGTGAGTCGTGAATTGTAAAAGCAGCATTACCGCTCGGCTTTCACTATTCACCTTCACGATTTACTATTTACTTCGAAATGCGGCAATACCACGATTTGCTTAAGCACATTCTCGACTGCGGAATACGCCACGATGACCGCACGGGCGTCGGCACGATATCGACGTTCGGCTACCAAACGCGATTTCGTCTCGCCGAAGGCTTTCCGATCGTCACGACTAAACGCGTGCCGTTTCGCTGGGTGGCTGAAGAGTTGTTTTGGTTTTTGAGGGGCTCTACCGATGAAGCCGATTTGCGTGCTCGCGGCGTCGACATTTGGCAGGAATGGTCAACTGAAGAACAAACCGGAAAATTTGGCCGTAGCGAGGGCGATCTGGGGCCTGTCTACGGCTATCTTTGGCGATCGTTCGGCGGCGATTACCCCAAAATGAACGGCGTCGATCAGATCGCGCGACTAGTTAACGAAATCGAATCGAATCCGAATTCTCGCCGTATGATCGTCACCGGCTGGAATCCCGAAACCTCCGACCATGTTTCCCTGCCTCCGTGCCACACCTTGTTTCAATTTAAAATCGAAAACGAAAAGATTCTTCACTGCCAGCTTTACCAGCGAAGCGCGGATGCTTTCCTCGGCGTGCCGTTCAATATCAGCAGCTACGCACTACTCACACACCTCGTCGCCCATGTCTGCGACCTTGAGGCAGGCGATTTTATACATACATTCGGCGATCTACACCTCTACTCTAATCACCTCGAACAGGTAGAGGAACTCCTCACGCGCCAGCCGCTTGAATTGCCGAAACTCAGGCTCTTCAATGCGGGCAATCTCAAAGGCCTTGGCGGCTTGCTGAATTTTAAGTTCGAAAATCTGGACCTCGTCGGCTACCAATCCCACGGCAAAATAGCAGCACCCATAGCTGTCTAGCGGGAATTGCGGACACTCCTATCCGCCATGAGTGCCGTATCGGAACGAACAAATTCGTCGGGCGCCGATAAGGCCTGTATTTTCGCGACGTCACCGGAAGATCGGGCGGTTGCGGACGAGGGCGTCCGCGTTCCGACGTTATCTAATATTCGGCGGTTGGGCGTTTTTTGTGCGAACGGAGATTCCTTCCTGCCCGATAAGAAAAAGTCGGCGGGCGTCGTAGGTCGAGGTATTTACAGGCGCGTAAGAGAGCAGGTAACGATTTTTCCGCAACTCGTCGCAGATCGCCTTGGCCGCGGTTTGAGCCTCGTCGAGCGGAAAAGTTTTTCCGCCAGTGCCTTCAGTCAAACTTTGGATAACGGCTGCGGCCTTCGGTTGGTTTCGGCGAAATGCACCGCCCGTTCTGTCCGGAATCTGCAACGCGTAAACGGTTACGTCCTGATTTTGCAGCTTGCCCAACATGTTGTCGA
Source organism: Pyrinomonadaceae bacterium (assembly GCA_046261815.1). Classification (GTDB taxonomy): domain Bacteria; phylum Acidobacteriota; class Blastocatellia; order Pyrinomonadales; family Pyrinomonadaceae; genus OLB17. The sequence continues at coordinate 2,575 of JBHENZ010000012.1, forward strand.
AATTTGTCTTGCTACCTCGGTCGAGCCCGTCGCCGATTACCACCACGGCCGTCTTCCTCGTTCCCGGCATCAATGGCAATAGCACTTCATCGACCGAGGCCGCCAAGGCATCAAAAAGATGCGGGTTTCCTTTTTTGCGAAAAGTCGCCAGCGACGCCTCAAGCTTTTTCGCGTCGTCGGTCCATTCCTGAATGATCTCGGGTTTTTCGTCATACGCGATGACGAAAAGCTGATCGCCATCGAAAATTTCGTAGGCAAACTCCATTACCGTCTTTTTCATTTTTTCGACGTCGGTGGGCAGTGTCTGCGAATTATCGACAAGCAAAACTATCTTCGATGGAGATGGATCGAACGTCAGATTCTTGATCCGCTGCTCGATGCCGTTTTCGTAAAGAGACAAATTGTCGAGCTTAATCGGGTCGGTTTTGCTGTCTATCCGCCAGGCAGTCACGTTTATGATCTCGCCTTCCGTACTGGGTCCCTGCGTGCTCCGCCTGGATTGAGCAAGGGAAACGGAAGACGCACTTAACGTCATCGCGAGCAAAATGCCTGTTACCGAACTGGTAAATTTATTCGTCTTTAGAACCCGCATCAGCTTTCGTAGTCGTGGTAGTAGCTTTGGTGTTTGATGCAGTGTCGCTTGAGGCGGTTGATTCGCCTTTCGAACTTTTTTCAGCCTTTTCGGATTTCTCGGAGTTCTCCGATTTTGCCTCAGCCTTGTTCGACGCGTAATCGGTCACATACCAGCCCTCGCCCTTAAACTGAAAACCGGTCCGCGACCACTGCTTTTGCAGCTTCCCGCCGCATTCATCGCAAATTTTCAGCGGCTCGTCCCGCACGCTCTGCCGCCGCTCGAGGTGCCGGCCGCAACTTTCACATTTATACTCGTAAATTGGCATGATAATCTTGATAATACATTTTTTCGGCTGACCTGATTGTATCGTCGACGGCCGATCCGGTAGCCGCGTCGGTAAGGCTTCCAATTATAGTCAAAGAAGGCGTCGAAGGCCTGCGGAAAAATATGCGACGACGGATGTCGCTAGGGCCGTAAGTTCATTCCACTTCAAGTCGATAATAAGTCTTTTTCAATCTGAGCGTCCGTGCTAGAATATTCTCGATTATGAGACAAAGAATTATTTTGGCGATTTCTCTTCTGATGCTCCTTGGACTTACGATTTGGGGTGTCGCCTACGCACGCACGACTGTTTCGGAAACTGCCGCGATTTCCAGCTGCTGTTCGGGTGATTCTTGCCCGACGAAAAACAAAGACGCTGCGGGCCCTGAAAACGCGTCGTGCTGCAATCGCGACGATTGCTGCTGTGATGGCGGCTCATGTCCGATGAAAAGCAACATGCCGGCCGAAGAGCGCGCTAATTGCCCCATGAAGAAAGCCGGCGAAGCTTCGCATGCGATGGCGATTCACCGACAGCAAACCGTGAGCGCAGGTGTGAAGGCGTGTTGCTGTCCTTGCTGCAGTGTGGGGAAAAGCGCTTGACCATTTGGAAAGTTGAAAAAGGGGCGCCTAAAGCGTTTGTCCCGAACCAGTCTACCAATTCGTCGCCGTGTTCTTTTCGACCTCGTGCTGCGTCTCGGCGAGGAAACGTTCGGCGTCGATAGCGGCCATGCAGCCGGTGCCGGCAGCGGTTACCGCCTGCCTGTAGTAAGAATCCTGCGCATCGCCGCAGGCAAAGACGCCCGGCACGTTTGTTTTCATTGTGCGGCCCGCGGTTTTCAAATAGCCGACCTCATCCATTTCAAGCACACCCTTAAAAATCTCGGTATTCGGTTTGTGACCGATGGCGATAAAAACGCCTTGCGTCGGAAAATCCGTCTCGTCGTTTTTCTGATTATTAAACAGCCGCACGCTCTCGACGCCCTTTTCCTTCGCCCCCTTAATCTCCCTCACTTCTGTGTTCCAAAGCACGTCGATCTTTGCGTGATTCAGCACGCGATCCTGCATTATTTTAGACGCCCGAAATTCATCCCGGCGATGAACGACCGTTACTTTTGACGCAAACTTGGTCAGAAACAACGCTTCTTCCATTGCGGTATCTCCGCCGCCGACCACCACAATCGGCCTATCGCGGAAGAAAAATCCGTCGCATGTCGCACATGCCGAAACGCCCGCTCCGCCAAACCCATCGGGCACCGGTGCCTCGCCCGGAATCCCGAGCCATTTCGCCGAGGCGCCCGTAGCGATAACAAGCGTATCGGTCCTGATCACGGTCGTTATCTCGTCGCTATCCTCGCTCTCTTTGCCGTAAAGGTTAAATGGCCGCGACGCGAGATCCGCTTTATCGATCCATAAATTAGTGATCTCCGTTCCGAAACGCGTCGCCTGCTCGCGAAATTCGTCCATCAGCACCGGGCCCATAATTCCGTTTTTATATCCCGGATAATTCTCGACATCGGTCGTGATCGTTAGCTGCCCACCAGGCTGCGGCCCGTCGATCACCAAAGGTTCGAGCTGCGCGCGCGATGCGTAGATCGCCGCCGTGAGCCCCGCTGGACCCGAACCGAGTATCACGATCTTGCGTTTTATTTCCTTATCTCGCATTGCCTTATACAAATTGTTCAAAAAGTTTGATATAACCTTTGTATTTATAGTATAACTATCGGTCGAGGCGTTCGTCGAATAAAGCAAAATTTAGAGTTAGCTGAATTTCTCCGGTCCTGGAAAGCGATCGTTTAGCCGGGGACCTCTCTCGCACGTTCGTGGATTGTCTCAAGCGCCCACGTTGAGTAAGCGAAATGTCAGCCAATACGAAGCCTCACTTTGAGGAAAAACGATTCGCTCTCAGGATGGCACTGCGGCTGCCGATAGTCGTCTCTGGGCGTGCCGAAGATGGTGCCTCGTGGAGCGAGCCGACGGAAACCGACGACATCTCGACCTTAGGCGCGCTTTTTCAGCTCAATCAACAGATCACGGTCGGCCAAAGCCTCTACATCCGGTCGCATCGGCCGGACGGCGTTCCCGTCGAGGTAAAAGGCAAGGTGGTACGCGTGGCGCCGGCTAATTACGGCACATTGCGCGTCGGCGTCGCCATTGTCGAATCGAAAGAAAATTGGCTTCGCCTCTTCGTCGCCTGGATCGCTGACGATAACGTCGTCGAGGGCATCAGCGAATGACGGAATGCGGACGCCTTGGTCCGCACTAAGTGCGGAGCACCAAAATCGCCGCAACGAACAATGGCGTTACAGGCCCCGACGGCCTTTTTTCATTTATGTCCAACTACGAAACCATCACCATCGAGAAAAGAAACAGAATCGCCCTCCTCACCATCAATCGCCCCGACAAACTCAATGCCCTCAGCATCAAGGTTCACCAGGAGTCCGTCCACGCTCTTGACGCGCTAAAACACGACGACGAAGTTCGCGTGCTCGTCATCACAGGCTCCGGCGAAAAAGCATTCATCGCTGGTGCCGACATCTCGGAGTTCGCCGAGCACACGCCCGTCACTCAGCGAAACCAGTTCAACGAGCGGACGCTTTTCAACTCGATCGACACATTTCCAAAACCCGTCATCGCGATGATCAACGGATTCTGCCTCGGCGGCGGCAACGAGCTTGCCCTAGCCTGCGACATCCGCATCTGCAGCGAGAATGCCCGCTTTTCGCAGCCCGAAATCAGCCTCGGTATTATGTGCGGGGGCGGCGGCAGCCAGCGTCTTACAAATCTGATTGGCGAAGGCCGGGCAATGGAGATGGTGCTCACCGGCGATATGATCGATGCTGAAACCGCCCATACATTCGGCATCGTCAACCACGTCTACCCGTCCGCCGAGCTCGAATCAAAAACGATGGAGCTTGCCGAAAAAATCGCCGAAAAAGCCCCGATCGCTTTGCAATTGACGAAAGAGGCCGTCAAGTTCGCCTCCCGCTCGAATCTCGACGAAGGACTCCGCCGCGAAGTCGACCTCTTCGCCCTCTGCTTCGCCACCGAAGACAAGAGAGAAGGCGTCGCCGCCTTCCTCGAAAAACGCAAACCCGTTTTCAAAGGCTACTAGCCTTCAACCGCCGCTGGCCCAAAATGGCTTCTGATATTTTTCGTGCCTGCTAGTGCCGTTTCGTGAATTTCGTGGTTAATCTCCCCCCGCTTGAGAAAGCCCCAGGCTGCCGATCCTTGGGCCGCCTGAGAAACGTAACCTCGATCACCCATCCGTCCTCGATCCCGAACGTAAGAATATCACGCAGAGCGTCGCTCGAATAAACAGCGCTTGCATTGCGGAGGCGTTTCCATTATGCTTCCGGCCTCGACCAAAAACGAGCCCGCATTCGTAACGCCGAAGAACGTCCCATTCCACCGCGGGAACCCGGCGCGAGGGCGGCGGTCCACTTGCTCGTACCGAATTTTAACGAACGGAGGATGAATCTATGCGAACACGCGCAAATGCGATAAACCGGCGCTCGATCCTTGGAATGTTTTTGACGGCGACCGTGTGTCTCCTGCTCTGCGGTGCCGACGTCAGCGCGCAGCGCGTCGAGATCGACGGGACGTCGGCGACAAGCTCGAATCTCAAGCTGGTCTGGAATGCGAACGAACCGGAGAGGATCGACGGTGTCTACTGGAATCCGAATGGCCTCACCGGCGCGGAACCGAACCTAACGAACAGCCACGCGACCCTCAGCCCGTGCAGCGACGGCCTGCTGCAGTACTTCGGGAACAGCTGGGCACCGCCCGACCCGCAATTCGGCGGCAAGGTGCTGGTCGGTGCCGGCACCACGGGGACGCGCGCGCTCGGGCCGGACAGTAAGGTGTTTATCGATTCGATTTCGAGTAATTGCACTCCGTCGGCCAATGTCCTTGTCCACACGTTATACAAATTCTGGGGCGGCGGGATGGCGCAGAACAAAATGCGCGTGAGGCGCACATTCACGTTCGAATCGGCGTTCAATCGCGATTTCCGCCCGTACATACCGAGACTCTACCCGATCAGCGCCTTCAGCCGCGTGGTCTACCCGAACGCCGCCGGCACCGCGCTCGTGCAAACGACTGTCGGAGGGTTCGGCGCCTGTCCGTTCGGCTGCGCGATCACAAACTGGAACGGCAACAACGAAGCAACGAGCTGGTTCGCGATCCACGACCCGGCGACAGGCCTCGGAATGGTCGTCAAGCGCGCTCCGTCGGCAGCGGCCGCAGTCCTCTGGGTAGATTGGGACGGCGG
>JBHENZ010000013.1:0-11728 GCA_046261815.1 Pyrinomonadaceae bacterium
GCGAAACTTTCACTGCGATTTTAATCCGGGGCATGGCGAACCTTTGCCGAAAGACGGGCACCAAAAATACAACCGAAACATATTTTTCAGGCCATATTATTACAGCCAGATTATTAGTTTTGGAGGTTGAATGATGCTTAAATCATTAGCTTTGGTATTTTTTGTGGCAGCCGTCGCGACGGCACAAACGCCTGCCCCCCCTGCCGCAAGGCGAATCGCGCACCTTTTCTTTCTTTTCCGACGTACAGGGCGGCTATCTCGGTGTTCAAACCGAGGATGTGACCAAGGAGAATTTTGGCAAGTACGGCCTTCGCGAAATTCGGGGCGTCGCGGTCGAGAAGGTTAACGAAAATTCTCCGGCCGCCGCGGCGGGAATTCAAGCGGGCGACGTTATCATCCGCTTGAACGGCGAGGAGATCACGAGCATGCGTAAATTGACGCGGCTCGTCGGCGAGAGCGCTCCGGATCGTCAGGTAAAAATTACTCTCTTGCGCGGTGGCTACGAACGCGTGCTCACGGCAACGCTTGGCAGGCCTCAGGCACCGGGCTTCGTGGGCGAGCCATTTCGAGAGCGCGCGCCGGGTCGGCAAGGCCGCATAGAATTGTCGCCGCTGGGCGACACGCCGAGCGTCGAGACATTACCGTCGCAGCCGTGGTTCAGGCCTTTACTTGGTCGCTCGGGCAGCACGCGGCAGATCGGCATCGGCGTCACGTCGTTAACCATTCAGCTGGCCGATCATTTCGGCGTTGCGGGCGGTGTTTTGATCAACATCGTTAGCGAAAATTCCCCGGCCGCGAAAGCTGGATTGAGGGCCGGCGACATTATCGTCGAAGTTGACGGCAAATCGGTGGGCAGCGATTTCGATCTTATGCGCGCGATCGCCGAGAAAAAGGAAGGTGAAGTCGCCCTGATTATCGTCCGCGACCGCAGTCGCCAAACGATCCTCGTTACGCCGGAAGAAGTCAAAATCAGTTCGACGAGGTTTCGAGATTCCGCGCAGTGGTGAGTACGGCGTGAGGGGTTTCGAAACAAAGTTCTAATTAAACGCTTTTGCTAAATTTTGCCGCGGCAATTCTGTGGTCGGAATGGCGGCGTTTTCTTTTCAACGTCCTCAAGAGAAAATTTCAAGCTATTCACTTAGTCATAAATTGCTTCACTGAAATAATTTCATCGGCCGCACGAACACCGTGATAAAACGCTTCTTCGAAAAGTGCGATACCGCTGAGATCCGTGTGTGCGAAATGAACCTTTCGCCAAGGCTGTATCGCCCTTTCGCGAACGCCGCTCCATATAAAACTCGGACGCGGTGATACCATCGCGTGACCCCAACGCATGATGTCGATCCGTTCGCAAACGTCATAGATATCCGGATGCGCACGGGCGATATCGGTAAGACAAACGTCGGCGAGATCGCGCCATTCGTAGTTGAATAACTTTGTCCCACCGTTTTCCTCGTGGCACATCGGATAATAATACGTCAGCACGGTCGGGCCATAATCGATGCCCTTCTGATGCGTCGCATTCACATAGCCGAGGGAGGGACTGTCGTAAAAAATGTTGTCCCACGCAAGGGGAAAATCGCGGACAAACCGCTGCGCGGGCCGCTCGCGCAAAACCAAATTCGCGACGAACCATGAATTATGCTCGAACGCAGCGGCATCGAACGGTGCATTCTCGCGAAGCTCCCTAATCACAAAAGGCGCGGTAAACATCGGCGATGCGTAAATCACTTTTTCGCAGCTAAACGCTCGCAACTCGCCTTGCGCAAGGCAAATCACACCTATGTCATTTTCACCCGGTATAATCGAAACAACCGCATGCGACAGATGCACATTTTCTTTTACCTGCGCGAAAAGGTGATCAACGAATCGACCGTTGCCTTCCGGAAAAGTGATAAACTTCTGCGACTCGTTGCCGGAAGCACGAACGCGCGAGCAGAAGTAAAAAAGCCCGGCCCACGCGGATGTCTGCTCGAGCTTTAACCCGTAATCGTCGCGGCACGCGTAATCGCAATACCAAATGAGGCGTTCCGACGTAAGCTTATTTTGTTGCAGCCACTCGGCGAAAGAAATCTTGTCGAGTTGCGTTGCCTCTGCATCGCTCGAACACTCAGCGACGGGAACGACAAATGCGCGCCGGCCCCGCGCGTCTCGCCAATTCACCCAGTAATCGATAAGCTTCTGAAACGCCGCGAATTGTTGGCTGTCATCGTCGCTTTCACCCGCGTGCAGATAAAGCCCTTCGTACCAACGGCCCTTGTAAAACACACGCTCCTCCGGCTCGCGGCACAGAAATTCTTCTTTTATGATGAGTTCTCCCGACGGCGCTCGACCCTCAACCAAAGACATTTCCTCGAGCAGACTAATCAGCCGTTCGTTCTCCTGAAACGGAACCGGCAAGTAATGTGCGCCCCAAGGATATCCGACCGGCTCACCTTTGCCGCTGCGAGCCGTTCCGCCGACTTCTTTTTCCAGTTCGAGCAATACGAAATCGTCGAATCCGTTTCGCTTTAGCTTCCAGGCCGCGCTCAAACCCGCCACGCCGCCGCCAACAACAGCGATTTTCGCCTGTTTCCACTTGTCAACCGGCACCTCGAAATTTCGGTTCTCGCGCAACACATGACCGAGGCTCGCATCTGCTCCGACGATCTCGCCTTCAGGAAATTTGCGCGACGTACCTGATCGGCACACCGCCATCGCAAACGGCGCGCCGAGAAAAATTGTAAGCAGGTCGCGTCTAGTCAGTTTTTTCAAATGAATAGACCGAGATAAAGGGGATTAAGGCGGATTAATCTTTTGGCAGATCTTATCTGTCAGTCTTCATGTGTTATCCCTTTCATCTTCTTCATCCGTGTTATTCAAACCTTCGCCACTCCGTTTCGTAATACCTAACAAGGGCTTGATTATCGAGACGGTTGATCTCAATTTCCGCCGACGGCAGGATCAGATCCGACGGGAATTCAAACATCGATGCGAAAGTTACGTCGTTCAGGAATTTTCGCCCGATGCTGTTGTCAAGTTTTTGAGGGATGACGAACGAAGTCCTTTTCGCCAAGGCATAGCCCCATACACCGAAGCTTGGCACCGTCGCTTGATAGGGCTTAACCGTGAAACCTGCGGCTTCGAGCGTCTTGATAATGCACCAATAAGAATTGCGAGCGAAAAGCGGTGAGGTGCATTGGATGACAACGGCGGCATCGGGCGTCAAGACTTTCTGGAGCAATTTGTAAAAGCGCGTTGTGTAAAGCTTCCCAAGAGCGAAGTTATTTGGATCGGGAAAATCGACGATCGCGATATCGAATAGCTCGGTTTTAACGGCATCGAGCCAAACAAAAGCATCGGCGTTGGTCACATGAACGCGAGGGTCGTTAAAGGCATGACGGTTTAAATCCGCAAGGGCGGGAACGGCACCTGAGAGGCGCGTCATTTCGGGGTCGAGATCGACAAGCTGGACAAGCTCAACCGACTGGTACTTTAGAACTTCGCGCAGCGCCAAACCGTCGCCGCCGCCGAGAACAAGAATGCGCTTTGGCTCGCCGGAAAATGCGGCGAAGGCCGGGTGCACGAGCGCCTCATGGTAACGATATTCGTCGAACGAATTAAATTGCAGGTTGCCGTTTAGAAAAAGCGCATGGCCAGTTTTGCCTTTAGTAACGACGATCCGCTGATACGGCGAACTCTTAGCGTAAACGATGTTGTCGGTAAACAGTCCGTCCTCGGCAAGCGTGGTGAGCCGATCGGCTTTGATAAAGGCGATCAGCAAAAGGCCGATTATAACGAAACCTTTCACGCGAATCATCGTCAGGTTTCGCCTGATCAGCGGTTCAAGAAGCCATGATGCCCAAAGCGCGACCGCGGCGTTGAGCATTCCGAAAAGCAGAGACGTGCGGTTGAGGCCAAGCTTGGGAACTAGAAAAATTGGAAACAGCAAGCTCGCAAGCAACGCCCCGACATAATCCAGAGCGAGCACGCGCGAAACGAGTTCTTTAAAGTCGAGCTCGTCTTTGAGGATACGCATCAGGAGTGGTATCTCTAATCCGACCAGCGTCCCGATTAGAAAAACCATTGTGTATAGTACGATGCCGAAATACGAAACGTATGCGAATGTTAGAAATAGCAGCGGCGCGCTAAAGCCGCCGAGAAGGGCGACGGCCAATTCTATATCGACAAATTTTTCGGCTAAACGCTTGTCGATAAATCTCGAAAGGTAGGACCCGACGCCCATCGCGAAAAGATAAATCCCGATGACAAGCGAAAACTGCGTGACGGAATCGCCGAGGACATAACTCGAAACAGTGCCCGCGAGCAGCTCGTAAATCAGCCCGCATGTCGCGATGATGATTACGTTGAGGAAAAGCAGCGGAGTGCGTTTCATAAAAACGGCAAATGCGACAACGGACAATTTAGTGAATTAAACCTCAATCATTCTCCATTTTCCGTTTTTCTGCTCGCTATCAGTTTATCGCAGCCGCGATGATTACCGCGATGCCGATCATGATTGCACCAACAACGATGCCGAGGGCCGTGTTGTGGTCTTCCTCGATTTCCTTGTGAATACGGAAAACGCGGCTCAAGACCGCGTAGGCGATCACAAAGAACACGAGACCGATCGTGACAAAGATCAGCGTCGCCACGATCGTTTCGAGCAGCTGGTCGAGTTTTACAATTAACGCAAAGAATGTAGGACCGAAGATATTGTTTAGCATCTATTTTCCTCCGCGAAAACCTGTGTAGATAAACGGCACGCCAAGCCGTGAACGGTTGCCCGAATTCGCTATCTCCCAGCCAAACCAGGCCGCAGCCGTGTACGACAGCAAGACGAGAACCGCAAAAATTATGTAAAGGGTTTTGAGCATAACAATTTTAGTCTACTCGTCGGATTCATCCGAACTGGCTGTTGAAAACATACTGTCCTTCCAACGGCTTGATTCAAACGACAGCTTTCGAACGAATCCGATTACCGGCACGACCAACAACGCCAGAAAAGCGCAGACAAAATTCACGCCGCGATTTATATTTTGCTCGACCTTGACGTTAACAGGCATAGCCTGCTGCCAGTCCTGCCAGATGCCTTCGACGCGCAAAGTGTATTTACCGCCGGGCAAACTCGAAAGCGTTGCGTTTTGCTCCTTCGCGCCCTCGTTCCAGCTTCCGTCGCTGTCGGTGCCGAAATAATATTCGATCGGGATGTTCACCGACTCTAGTTCCTGACTTTGGTCGTTTACGAGATCGACATCGAGATCCGCAAACGAATTATTGACGGGTGCGGCAGCCGTGATTCGAATGTTACGGTTCGGCCTGATCTCAAATGGCTGGCTGAATCCAATCTGCGGGGCCTGCGCATTTGCGAGCGGTTGCAATGTAATTTCCTGGCTCATCACCGTACTCGACAGTCCGCTGATCGGAATCATAAAGATTCCGATGATAAACAGAAGTGCGAGCGGCACCAGGCCCCACGTGTAATAAAATTGTCCGGAGAACGGCTGATTCGGAGCGACCGACCATGGCCGCGGCAAATCCTTCGCGCCGAACGCATTTTCAATCTCGGCGTTGGTCATGAATGTGCCGAGCGACCAGTTTATCTCGCTGGCCGATTCTTCGAGCGAAAGCATCTGCGGCGGAGCGATGTAATCAATTGCCCGAACCTGTTCGCCTTGCTCAACGCGCCAATAAAATTCGCCTTTTACATATTCGACCGTCGCCGTTGCGTTCTGAAATATCTTGAAGGTGCGGTCACCATAACGCGCGGTTGCGCCCGCAGCCTGCAAGCCCATCTGCGTAACCTCGGGCGGTGTGACGGGCTCGACAAAGTTCCAATGATTATCCGAATGCACGAGCCAGCGAAAGCCGACACCTGGGTTGTAAAGGAGATATTCGTGCCAGTAATAATGAATACCCTCGATCTGAACGCTGCGCACCATTGCACCGATAATTTTGAATTTGTGATCTTTGATCGTGCCTTCTGTGCCGAGATCGAGAACGAAATTCTTGTCTGCCTGCGTCGGCGAAAGTGCATGAAGGTATCGCAGATTGCCCTGATTAACATCGAGAAGCGAATCGCAAAACGGACAGGCAACGCGCTCGGTTTTGTCCGGTGCGGTGAGTTCTAGCGACCCGCCGCAGTTCGGGCAGCCCATCGCGGCTGCCGAAACACGTCGCTCTTTTCGTTCGGCGGGCCGCGCGTCAGCCAAGCCAATTTCAGCGAGCGATATCTGCTTGCCTAAAAATGCCCACGGCGGATCGAAACTAAAATCGATAGTGCCAAAGGCGTCATCGCGGCCCGCCAGATTGGCGTATTGACTTTGCTCGCCGGGCACGAGCTTGTAGGGAATCTCACCCTCGGCCGCCGCATACGTCGCCAGCCCTTTTTCCTGCACGATCATCGGTGATGCGTTTGGGATCTGAGAAACTGTCGAGCCCGGACGCAGTTCGTCGAACGTGGGCAGCAGGGTGCCCGCGGGCAACGGCTGATAAAATGTCAGATAGAAGCGTCCCTGCGCCTCGGCCAGCCAGCCGACCCAGCCGTTCGAAAACGTCGCGTACCATTCGTCCCAACTTCCGCCGGCCTGGTGTTTTAGCTGAGCGCGGCCTGTTAATTCAAATCGATTGTTCTGCCATTTCCCTTTCAGCCCTAACCGCAGCGGCGATTCGGATTCGACGATCTCGGCGATTTTGCCGAGATCCGTCAATTCGCGGTCGGTGCGTGCCACCGCCGAGCGGCAAAACGGGCAGACGAGGACGATCGTCGAACCGGCCTTAAACTCGATCGGTCCGGCGCACGATGGGCATTGGGCCTTGAGCACGCTCAAGCGTCACCTCCGGCTGTGTGAGATTGCGAACTGCGGATTGCGGAATGCCGATCTGAAAAGGCGGCCGAATTTGGATTTTCAAATCTGAAATCTGAAATTTTTTCCTGGCCTTCGCGCTGAATACGAGAAACGGAAACGTGCTCAGCCCCTAGCGATGCTTTAAGGTTTTCTTCCCAATCCCATTCGGGTCTCGTGCGGCAGCAGTAAAGATTGAAAGTCGCGATGCCATGTTCCGGATACGTGTGGCCGGCAAGGTGTGACTCGGTCAATGCGAGAAGGCCTGTCACGCCGCCTTCGCCGGGAAATTTATGCCAGATTGCATCGATTACTTTTAAATTGAGATCGGTGACGACACGATCGAACAAAAGTCTTAAAGCATCTTCATTACGAAGCGCGGCTGCATCGCAGCCCGCCGCCTCGATCAGCCATTCGGTTCCTACGATCATCGTGTCAATGCCTTACGAAAAATTGGGGTTCAAAGTTTTGCGATTGATGCCGCGTCCAGACGCGTTATACTGGTAAATTCGTGAAGTTGCACAGAACTATAGCTAAATTCGTTACTCTTGTCATTTTGATTTTCGCCGCCGTCGCCGCGACATCGTGCAGCCGCGCACGCTCGACCGAAAGGGAAACGCCAAATTTCCACCAGGCAGGCTCGCCATTTCGCGAGCCTAAAACGACGGGCCGCATCGAATCGGAGGAAATAGATGAAAGCAGCGGGCTCGGAGTGTCAAGGTGCCAGTCAAATCTGATGTGGACACACAACGATTCGGGCGACGGCGCGTTTATCTACGCGATCGATTTTTCGGGCAAGAGTCTCGGCACATGGAAAGTCGAAGGTGCGGAGAACCGTGATTGGGAAGATATCGATACATATAAAGATGCCGCAGGCCGTTGCTGGCTGTACATAGGCGAGATCGGGAACAACGAGAGCAAGCGGGATAAGACGGTTGTTTACCGCATCGTCGAGCCCACCTTAACCACCGACGCCCGCGATTCGAATCGCAAACAGCCGCTTTCGGCCGGGCCGGCCGAAAGCATTAATGTCGATTTCACCGAATCGCGCCCAAATTCGGAAACGCTGCTCATCAATCCTAAATCGGGCGACATTTACATCGTCTCAAAACGTCTCGACGGGCCCGCTGCCGTTTTCAAAATTCCGCCGCATTTCGGCGAAACCGTAACCGCACAGAAAATGGCCGAAATTACCGTTCCATCAGTGCCCAACGGCCTTCTAACCGGCGGCGACATCGCGGCAGACGGCACGCGCCTCGTATTGTGCGACTACGCTGCGGGCTATGAATACTCGCTACCATCCAATACCGCAAATTTCGACGACATCTGGAAGCAGGCGTCCGTAAAATTCGACCTCGGGACGCGAAAAAACGGCGAGGCCATCGCCTATTCGACAGACGGAAACTCGATCTTCGCAACAAGCGAGGGAAAACGACAGCCGATAATTAGGGTTGACAGGAAGTAGAAGAAGTAGAACTTTTTTTCAAGCGGATGAATTAATTCGTTACCACAGAATCACTGCTCGGAAACTAAGAAAACATATAAATTATGCCCGTTCTTTTCGATAAAAATATTGCCCTCGAAATTCATGCGATTAGCGATGATAACCGTATCGCCGTCAAGTGCGACACCGTTCGGCAAGATTAGAGTGTCTGCGAGCTGCACTCCCGAAATCGTATTACCCGTGCGGCGAATCTTCCTGGATTGAGGCAGATGCCGAATAATATTGGCTAAACGTTCGCGCCAGTTGTCTTGCAACAGCAAATACGGCTCGAAAGGAAAACCGCTGGCGGCGAGTAAGTCCCGTCCTGGCTTGAACGCGGCAATCCGACGTGCCCGGATGACGCTGGGCGTATTTTGAGTATCGAATTCCTCGACTTCGCTTGACTTCAGTTCACTAGAATCGGTCGGCTGCCTTTCGACGGCGATCAACCTTTTTCCAACTAATGTTTCAGACCGCGTTTGCCCGAAGATCACCAACGACACAGTGAACAACGCAACGGCGAACAAACCGGCCGGCAAGTAAAAAGTTCGTTTGAATTTTGGCATCTGTGTAACCTCCTTTTTGTCGCTAAAACTCTATGTTTTTTGGCCTATTTCGAGAGCCATCTCCGGATGATCTAAACAACGAAAATCTTGCAACAGAATTTCAAAAAACGTTTCTCCAACTCGATAATCTATCGACTGTCGTGAACACCTCGGGCAGATTCAGTGTCTCGAAGCTGTAGCGGACGAGACGCCGGGCGACCTCGGTTGCCAGGCCTTTCCCCACGCTTCGGGGATCAGGTAATAGCCGATCTCCCAATCCTTTTGCCGTTCGGGTCTGGGGCGGATGCTGGCCTCTGCCGAGATATAGGCCGGTTTTTCGCTCGGTGATTTTCCAGATCGTGTCGACTCCTCGCGGATAAAAGTCGTTCATCAGTTTCTTCCACAACGATTCGGCCTACGCGACAGTAAGCACGCCTTTGTCGACATAACGCATCACGAGCGGATCGGTGAGCAGACAAACAAAATCGTCCATGTCCCGGTCCGTATACAGTGAAAGAACCAGCCGCTCGGTTTCGATTTTCATCTTAAACAACTAATAGAAAAACAAATGAAAAGCCGGCGTCCAATTACGGAACACCGGCAAATTTCCAAAAACAAAAAACCAAAAACTAAGAACTACTGAACGATCGTAAACTTACCCTTATTCTCGACCACCTGCTGGCCGACGCGGTCTTTTGTAACGATCTTCAACTCGTATTCGCCAAGCGGCATCTGGTCGGTTTGCAAAAGTCGTGCGAGGGTCAGACGCTGGCCCGAATCGCTCAACCCGCTCCAATCCTCGGCCTGCCTGAGCACCTGCTTCCCGTCTTTTACCAAAATATATTCAACATCGACCGCCGGCCTCAGCGTCGTCTGGTCGATACCGGCATTGTAAACCTGTAGGTAAATACCGACCTCCTGGCCCTTCTTATAAATGCCTGCCAGGGTCGGAATCACCTTTGCGTTTCCGATAACAAACTGCCCGCCGATGTCATTTTCGTTCGTACCGCGAAGCCTCGAGGCCAATATCAGAGACGAGGTCGAGAGTTTTTTCTCATCGTATCGCGGCACGGTAAATCCGAGATTGCGAATGCCCTTGTTACCCGATTTCACATCGCGGACGACGACGTCGACCTTGTAAGTGCCGGGCGTGAGCGCGATCGCTTTCTGGTAAACCGACTTTTTATCGCGCAGCTCGATCAGTTCCTGCTTGGTCGCGTTTGCGGTAACCGAATCTTCAAAAATCCCGGACCGCTTGCCCGAAACCGCAGTAATGCGACCGAAAATGTTCATCGACGCGGACTCAAGACCGCCCTGGTCCGCAAACTGAAGTTCTTTGTTGTCCGTCTGAACCGTGAAAGTCGCGATAACGCGGTCTTCCGACTGCCGGAAGAAATCGATCCGCAAATCGAAATCAAGCGGGTTATTATCTAGCACACCCGAGTCGCCGCCCGCGATGCCAGCAAGATCGCTAAACTTCACAGCTGGCGGCCGACTCAAATCGTTAAGTATCCGCAACCGTTCAAACGGCATATCCTGCTGCCGCATATAGTTGGCGCCGTTGTTGAGGCCGGAGATGCGGTCGCCCTTGCTCGAAAGGCCGAGCGACTCGGCAGTCGTCAGGCCAGCACCCGGAACCATAGCAAGAGCATCCTTTTCGTGAGCGTTTCGCGCGAGGCGATACTCGCCCGTCCCGGTCGGGTCAACAAACTCGATCTCGAGCCCGTCACCCACACCATCCAAATGCCGGTAAAACCAAATCTCAAATGGATACGTCGTCGTCGATCCGCCCCCTTCGTAAGAAGGCCTGTCATACGAACCGCCAGATGGATGAGACTCGACCGAACTAGGCTTACCCCAGGCAATATAGATTCGCCCGCGATCGGTTTTCCAGCCTGGAATGCCCGATGTGAAATGCTCGTTGGCGTAGGCTATTCGCTCGTAGTATTCCTCGCGAAACTCGTTTTCCTCGGTGTCCGGATTCGGGTCGCGGCGTGCCCAGAAATTTGTAATAAAATTCTCGCGTTCCTCGTCGGTCTGCAGCTTTTTCCAGGCCTCTTTCTCTTCCTTCGTGATGATGTAAGGCACGTCCTGGCTTAGCCACTTTTTATAAGCTTCTTTCAGCTCAGGCTTGACGTTGCGCGGCTTGTCGGAGGGATCCTGGCTGGGCGTGTCCCTTTTCTTGTCTTTTTGCGCCACGACGGGCATTGCAATGACGACGATGGCGAATACGAAGAAAGCGAAATTCCTCAAAAATTTCACCGGCATAATCATGAAAACTCCTTAAATCTCTCGAGAAAGCGGGGGCAAATGCCTGAAGATGCAAACAAAGATTTTAGTTTGATACCAGCAATAGTTCAAGATGCGGTAAGCCGCTAAACGGGTTGCACTGTCCGAGTTCGGAGTTAACTGGCCGCTTCCGCGTCTGTTCTGCGCTTTTGGCCGAAAATCCAAGCTATAAAGATCGAAATTCCGTACAGAACGACCATCGGTGTCGCAAACAGCATTAGGTTCGGGATATCGCCGGTGGGCGACACGAGCGCCGCGACGATCAGGATAATTACGAGTGCGAATTTCCAGTGTTTCACAAGAAATCCGGCCGAAACCAGCCCTATCCTTGAAAGGACATAAGTGATCGCGGGCATCTGAAAAATAATGCCCATTGCCAGCATGACCAGCGTAACAAAATCAAAATAATCACTTGCCCGTAAAAGCGGCCTGAACTCTTTAGCCACGCCGAGCAAATAACTAACGGCTGGCGGAAATAGTACGTAATATGCGAATGCCGCACCCGCGACGAATGAGATAGTAGATAAACCGATAAATGGCGTCACATACGCCCGCTCGTGTTTATACAAGGCTGGCGAAATAAACGA
>JBHENZ010000014.1:0-8865 GCA_046261815.1 Pyrinomonadaceae bacterium
AGTGCCTCGGTCACGACGCCGATAAATTCTTCCGGCACGTCGATTACGACAAGTTCCAGCGGTTCGAGAAGCTGGCCGTTTTTCGCGTCCTTTTTGGTAATGACCTCCGGCTTCGACACTTGCAGCTCGTAACCTTCGCGCCGCATCATCTCGATCAGAATTGCCAGTTGCAACTCGCCTCGGCCCGACACCTTAAACTGCTCAGCGGCTTCAGTCTCCTCAACGCGCAATGCCACATTTCCCAGCAGCTCGCGGTCGAGCCGGTCCTTGATCTGTCTCGATGTGACAAATTTGCCGTCGATGCCCGAAAACGGCGATGTGTTAACGCCAAAGATCATCGAGATCGTCGGCTCATCGACCGCGATCACGGGCAGCGGTCTGGGATTATCGACGAGCGTGATCGTCTCGCCGATATTGATATCGTCAAAACCCGCAAGCGCGACGATCTCGCCAACGCCGGCCGCATCGACGGTCGTTCGATCCAAACCCTCGAAAACGAACAGCTCTTTGACACGTGTTTTCTGCGTCGACCCATCGCGCTTGGCAACAATCACCTCCTGATTCTTGGCGATCTCGCCCGAGAAAATGCGGCCGATAGCAAGACGGCCGACAAACGCGTTGTAGTCGATATTCGCGACTAGAAGCTGCAAGCTGTCGTTTCGAATTGCGTGCGCCGCGGGGATCGTCTCGATGACCTGATCGAAAAGCGGCCGCAAGTCTTTCGAGTCGTCTTCGAGATTCTTTTTCGCGACGCCGTCGCGCGAGATTGAGTAAAGAATCGGAAATTCGATCTGCTGGTCGTTGGCACCCAGATCGATGAAAAGATCGTAAATTTCATCGACGACTTCTTCGGGCCGTGCGTCCTGGCGGTCGATCTTGTTGACGAGTGCGATGGCCGGAAGTTTTAGTTCGAGAGCTTTCCGCAGCACGAATCTAGTCTGCGGCAAACAGCCTTCCGCCGCGTCAACGAGCAGCACGATGCCGTCGACCATCTTCAACACGCGCTCGACCTCGCCGCCGAAATCGGCGTGACCCGGCGTATCGACTATGTTGATCTTGTAGTCGCCATAACGCACCGACGTATTCTTCGCCATGATCGTAATGCCGCGTTCACGCTCAAGATCCATCGAGTCCATCACCCGCTCGATTACTTCCTGGTTGTAGCGATACGTTCCCGATTGCTTCAGCATCGCGTCCACAAGCGTCGTTTTCCCATGATCGACGTGGGCGATAATGGCAATGTTGCGTATTTTGTCAGTGGCCAGCATAGTGCGAATTCTGTAACCCCAAAGTAAACGGTTATAATGCTGGAACGATGTTCGAAACGCAAAATCAAGAAGAATGGCTGCCGACGTGGTAAAAGAATGTGGTAAAGAAAAGGAACCGTTTCTTGGTTTAGTGATTGCTACGCCTTTCCGCGATAACGGCAACAATTAGTCAAGATTTTCTCTCAAGCTGGCGGAGCGCTTCGTAAAGGGCGATCCCAACGCTTGTCGCTAGATTCAGGCTGCGGACCTCTCGATTCGGCATCGGAATTTTCAGGCAGCGGTCGGGCTGGGCATCGAGAATCGACCGCGGCAGCCCGCGTGTTTCCGGCCCGAAGACGAGGCAGTCATTATTGTCGAACCGCCAATCCAGATAGGACCGACTGGCCTTCGTCGTAAAATAAACGAAACGCGATGCGGGAAGGCTGCTTGCGAGTTCGGCAAAATCGACGTGCCGATGCAGCTGAACCTCGTCCCAATAGTCGAGCCCTGCGCGCTTTAGCGTTCGGTCATCCATTCGAAATCCGGTTACGCCTACAATGTGAAGATCGGTAAACGTTGCCGCGCACAAACGTGCAATATTACCCGTATTCGGGGGAATCTCGGGTTCGAATAGAGCGACGTGGAGCATAAACACAAGCTTAATGCTAAGCATCCCAATTGAAACGATTAACATCAATTAATTCAAGACGAGCGAGCCGGCAGCCGAGGAGTAGGAATTCAGCGGCTGTGTTACAATCCGCTAACCTTATTTTCTTTTGCCTTCGGGGAGATTTTCAACAGTGAGTTCACGTATTTTCAGAATGCTCTGCACGATGGCCGTTGTTTCGTCGATGGCCGGACTTGTTTTCGGGCAAAATCCGCCGGCAAAGCAGGAGCAAAAACAAGGCGAGAAAAAGAGCGAGAAAAAGAGCGAGAGAAAGACTGCCGCCGGCTCCAGCAAAGACGTGCTGAAGAACCCAACGGCTGAGCAGATCGCCGAAGCGTCGATCTTTGTCTACGGCCTTGGCGGCGGCCGCGCAATACTCAACCAGATTCGCAAAACCGCGATCGAGCGAGGTAAAACGACCGTAACGACGGCCGACGGCACCTCACAGCAAGCTACTTTTTCGCGCTGGACGCAGCGGGGGGATTCTTTGATCAAAGAGAAGATCAGGCTGGATCAGGATTTTCCGTCGGCACGTTACGCCCTTGTTTTTAACGAGGCCCGGATTTACGGCATTTACAACGATTCGGTGTTTACGCCGCGCGACGATGCCACGCGCACTTTCGAGAACCAGATCATCCACGGAATCGAGGCCCTGCTTCGTTATAAGGAAAATGAATCGACGCTCGTCCTCGTCGGCAAGGAAAAGCTGCAAGCCGTCGAATATCACGTCATCGACGTCACAGACAAAGCGGCCCGCAAAACCCGGTTTTACATCAGTACCAAATCCTATCGCGTGATGATGCTCGATTACGAAGATCAGGGCACAAAATACCGCCGGAAGTTTTACGATTACAATTACGCTCAAGGCACCCTTGTGCCGTTTCGAACGGTTCTGTGGGCCAGCGACAAAATCGTCGAGGAAACCGAGATCGGCACCGTTACCTTTGGCCAGAAGATCGATGGCGGCCTTTTCGCGAGCTAAAACCAAACTTTTGCAACTTAAAACTAATTGGTTTGTGGAAATAGACGACTTTCCCGGAATAATTTCGCCAGGAGACAAACCAATGAATCGTCAGAGTTTATCCGCACATTTTGCCACTTTTTTTCTACTTTCGATTGCCGTTGTCTCGACAGCAATCGCCCAAACCGAAACAACATCGCAGCCCGACGTAAGTTACGAAGCCGTCCTTCAGCTTGTCTCGAGCACTAGCGGCGATCCGCGCGGCACTGAGCTGCCGCAGAGCCTTTCCGGCCTCTCGCGAAGGCTAAAGGACGATTTTGGCGCGTCGAGTTTTCGCCTTTCCAACACTTTGATCGGCCGCGTGGCGAACAACGGAACTGTTGAATACAAAAGCGTTTCGGCACTTGCCGATCAAACATCGGCCCAGCCGACGTTTTTGGATTGGTCGCTAGTCGGTCTTAAGCGAGCTGAAACGGGCGATCAACTTCTTCACGCTCAGTCGTTTAGATTTGGGGCTCGCGTTCCGATAACGACAGCACGAATCAAGGCGGCCGACGGCGGATCGTCGGATGTGACAAATTACGAACATATCGGGCTGACAGTAAACCGCCTGTCGGTGCCGCTAAACAAGCCCACCCTCGTCGGCACATTAACGTTGCCCGGCTCGGCCTCGACGCTGTTTTTAGTGCTAACCGTAAGGCCCTCAGCTTACTAAAATTTCCGACAAAAAATCGCGGATGACAGATTTCGCAACTTTCGCTTCTGTGCGGCGTGAATCACCAATGTACGGCGGCTTTTGTTTGAACGCAAAAACTGTTGTAAAAATGTATGAGTGTATGGCTCTGGACAACATCAAACAAGCACGGGCGGAGGCCGCCGTGTCTGAAAGGGAATTGTCCGACCACGCGCTTATCGAAGCCGCTCGAGAAGGTGACGAGGATGCGTTTGCCCTGATCGTCACCCGTTATCGCAACCCGATAACGAACTATCTTTACAGATTTTTGAACGATTACGAGGAGGCAGTAGATTTGGCGCAGGAGACTTTCGTGCGCGTCTACTTCGCCATCGACCGTTATCACACGGACTTTGCCTTCTCGACATACATTTATCGCATAGCGACCAATCTGGCGATCAGTGAGATACGCAAACGCAAGCGACGGTCGCTGATGTCCTTGACAGGTCTTTTTCAGACGGATGCGGGCGAGCCCACTGAATTTCAGCCGGCCGACGAAAGGCCTCTACAGGATAAGAGGTTTATCGACGACGAGAAGGGCGAGATAATTGCCAAGGCAATCGCCGCTCTGCCGACGAAATACAGAGTTCCGATAATTCTTCGTGACGTCGAGGAAAAAACGTACGAGGAAATTGCGGCCATAATGAAATTGGGATTGGGTACGACAAAGTCGCGGATAAGTCGGGCACGGGGCTTGCTTAAAGAAAAGCTAAAGCATTATTTCGACAAATGAGTAGTCAGAAGTTTAACAGTACGCCTATCGAGAATCTGCCGGTCGAGGAGAGGCAAATCGCCGAAATGCTTGGCGGTTTGAACCGTGCGGAAGCGCCGGGTGATTTCGAATTTCGCTTGAAAGCACGTATCGCGCGGCGTAACGCAGCAGCCGAGCAGCGACCATTTATGCTCTTAATGCTAAAAGTGGCCGCCCCGACAGGTTTGCTGGTTGCACTCGGCTCGTTCCTTACATTCAGCGGAATTTTGTCGCCCAATGCGCCGACCCCGACGGTTGCGGAAGCTCCGACCCCGACTGCGCCGCCGACGGCCCCCGGTCCGTTTTCGGAAGCGGCCATTCCTGAGAACACCGAGTTAGCTGACGCTGAACCGAGGTCAATGGGTCGCGTTAGTTCTTCGCGCGTTAACCAGGAAGCCTTAAAACTACGGGACGCAAGCTCGACCCAGGGCAGACGTGGCGGATCGCGAGTCGAGGCTAGGCGGCAAGTTGAAGTGATTCAACCGCCGCCCGGGGTAGTTGTGCCTGAAATTCCAAGCTCTGTTCGGCCTGGCAATACTCAATCGGCTTACGGAATCGGGATGAAGGATGTTTTCAAGCTGATCGGCGTTGAAGCGAAAGCCGGCGATACGGGATGGGAAATCCTTTCGATAGAGCCGGCAAGCACGGCCACGAAGTCCGGAGTAAAAGTCGGCGACCTGGTCGAAGCCGTGGATGACCGGCAGGTCAATGCAACGACGGTTATTGACGGGGGCTTTACGGCGAAGACTTTAAAGATTCTCAGAGACGGCAAGCGAATCAGCGTTAAACTTACAAACAAATAAGCAGCAATTAGTTGTTCGTACCGTATCGACTTTTGCGTCCTTTACCTCAGTCGAGTATTTTCGATAATCGTATGACCGGAATTTCTGGTTCAGATCGATTCCCCTCACTAGGAAAAGTCTTGCCGAAAGATTGAACTCTGCCGCTGACGGCAGCCATATCTCGCCGTTTACCCTTTCCTGTTCGAGCGTAAAGGACGCACCCTTTCTCAATTTGACGAGCGCGCCGCCGCCGATATTGTAGCTGTCGACGAGAAACGCTTCGAGACGGGCGACCTGCTTGTCTTTTTCGTCGATCCATATCACGCCGGCCGTTTTTCCAAAAAACTTTAGTGCACTCTTTGCCCGTTTGAAGTCAAACGACGGGTTAGGCTCAAAATCGAAAACGATTACATCGCGGCCGCGAAACCGCTCGTGTCGCGGGTTTACGAGTCGCGATGCCCTCAGAACCTCGGCGGTCGATACACGGCGATTTTCTTCCGAATGCAGACCGCTTGCCAATCTCGCTTCCTCTCTGGCCAGAGTTTTCTCGATTTCTTCGACCTGCCTGGCCGCATCGCGTTCGGCGTCTCTAAGGTCGTTTTCGCCCAGCGGCTTGTCGTTCCTTTCGATAAGGCGGCGGATTCGCCTTCCTCGGTAAAATGAGAGTTGAAATGTTTCCGAACCAATCTCCCGAAGAACGCCATTTTTCTCCAGCTCGCGTTTGATAGATTTTTGCTTGAACGAGTAAGTGTCGAGGAGTTTCTCGATTTTTTCCTCGTTCGCTTCGAGCTCGAGCAGTAGGGCAGGGATGTCCGGTAGCGGTTCGCCGACGATAGCCGAAAAGTCGAACTCGCCGCGAGCAATTTGCGAATTTGTTTTCGTATTATCAAGCTCGACACGATACGCCTCCCCGTCAATTGTCATCGATAAAATACCAGGCTGAGGTCGGCCGTCGATGCTTCGAAATTCCGAATACTCGAAACTCCGTTTATTTCCCATTCCCATTTCTTCGCGAAGCAGGCCGCCGGCAATCACGTCGAAATAGAGTTTTACAAACGATCCTTTGACCGAATTTATCACCACGACATTCACCTGTCGGCCGGAAACCTGTGACTGCCCGGCCGAAACAATTCTTGATTTGTCCTGCTTCGCGTTGAGCCACAAGGAGCCGCGATAAGCGGCCTCGGCCTGAACGTCCAAACTTTCTTCACCTATCAGTGTTCGCAAGCCATCAGGCGAATTTCGCGTCCAGCCCGATTTGCCGTTATAGCCGTATTCGGTCTCGAATCCGTTTACGTCGAACGATAGGTTGTAAAAATTCGGCCGTGCGGCCTGCATCAAGAAACGCCCGGATGCACCGTCTGAAACACGCACGATTTGGCCCGTTCTGGTCCACGAGTTAGTCGAACGCAGAAGCTTTAGGCCCCCAAAGCATTCTCGGCGGATTTGAGAATTTTAGTGGGTGTTTGTGCAGCGGCCAGACACGGCAAGATAGTTATTACCAGCAACAAGGCATTGATTTTTGCGGAAGAAAATACCTTATTCATTGTCGCTAATACGCTGCGGCAAAAGAAAAAGTCCGAATAAATACAAGACGACGGTGAAGAATTGTATGTAACCCGTTGTGGCCGAAAACCGCGGCAGATCGAGCAGCCAGGTAAACGCTCCTTGCGCCGGATTTTCGATTATCGCCTGCAGCCAGCTTTGCCCGGCCGGAGCGGTCAAATTTGCGAGAATCAGATACTTGGCGATAAAGGCAACGCCAAAAAGAGCACCGAGGCTGCGAAGCAGGCGTTTTGTATCAAAACCGGCAAACAGGTTTGTCCACAGCGTCCAGAAAAAACAAAACCCGACGATCCAAAACGGCAGGCCGCGTTCCGGGAGCAGCGAGTTAAAAAGCTGTATCGAAGCGGCAAAAAGCGAGACGAGAACCGCGACATTCGCGACGTTCGTCAGCGTTTGGAAATTTTCGTTGAACCAGCCGTCAAACACGATCAGCTTCGCTCGAACGCAAAGAATCATCAGAATCGCTGCAAATATCAGGCAGAGCAGCGGCGGCTTGACGAAGACGAATGCGCCGTAGAGAGTGGCGACGCGAAGACCGCCGAGAAGAGCAACCGTCAGGAATAAGATGGGGAGAAAAAAGTAGCGAAGGTATAATTTGCTGTTTGACGAAGCGGAACGTGCACCGTTTTGCAAGCGTTCGTCCGCCGTTCGTGACGACAAGCTTTGATCATCAGAAATTTCGATTACCTCGCCCGTGATCGGCTGGTCGTCAGTGACTTGCGGTTCGGTTAGATTGCGTGGTTCTGTCGTCATCTTCACGAAATCCGGTCGCTACCGCTCCCGGTTCTGACATTTACATCCGTTCTCGAAATACGTTTAGCGGGTTGAAGTCGTCGGCTGTTACCGTCAATCCTTCCTGCATTTCGGCTTGCAGCTCGACGGGAGTTTTTAATTTCAGATTCGCATCTTCGACGCGAAAATCGGGATCGAGAAAGCGAACACGGTCGAGCGTCTGGATGCCTTGTTTGAATAGCTCATCGTCGTTCGACACTCGTCCCCAGCCTTGACGGTAAAAACTGTAGGCGATGTAGAACTGCGTTCGGGCATCGCGTCGTTCCGGATCGGCTTTTTCGAATTGATCGCGCGCCAGGACATAATTTTCCCGCCGAAAGGCCGCAAGACCGTGGTCAAACTTCGCTTTATCAACTCCGTAGGTTCCAATTACGACCTGGCCCTTCGCTGCCGCGTTTTCGATCGTCGAACGTGCCTTAGCAGCGACGTCTTCGAGCGACCTGGGCTCGGCGGCGTAAAGAAACACAATAAACACGACGTAAACAAGCGTCACGGCGATGCCGAGAATCTGGATATACTTTTCCTTCACTGATATAATCAAACGTTACTCTCCTAGCATACAACGCTTTAACAATTGTTATGAAGAACGTTTCGCGGGCTGCGGACGTAAACGTTTGCAATCTATTAATTTATGATTAATCGAATCATCCTTATTATTTGTGTCTTGATCGTGCCGACGAATGTATTGATTGCCCAGTCGATCGACTTAGTCGTGACAAACGCCAGGATACGGACGATGGGCAAAGCACGACAAAGCGCGACGGCGATGGCCGTGAGCGGTAATCGGATTGTTGCGGTAACCGACGGCGACGTCAAGGCGATGATCGGGCCGAACACAAAAGTGATCGATGCCAAAGGGCGGCTCGTGATTCCCGGCTTCAATGACGCGCACGTGCATTTCCTCGAAACCGGGAATCAGCTCTCTTCGGTCGATTTGCGTTCGGCGAAAACGCCGCGGGAATTCGTGCAGAGGATAAAGGATTTCGCTGCCAGTCTGCCAAAAGGCCGTTGGATTCTCGGTGGGCAATGGGACCACGAAAACTGGACGCCGAACAATCTGCCCACAGCCGCGCTGATCGACGCGGCCACGCCGGACAATCCGGTGTTCATCAATCGCCTTGACGGCCATATGTCGCTCGCAAACACGGTGGCGATGCGCCTGGCCGGAATCGACAAAACGGTAAAAGATGTGGCGGGCGGCGAAATAGTGCGTGACTCCTCCGGCAATCCGACAGGAATTTTCAAGGACGCCGCCGCATCCTACATCGAAAAGGCTATTCCCGCACCGTCTTTTGAGCAGCAGCTCGAGGCCGCACAAGCGGCGACCGACCACGCCGCATCGCTGGGCGTCACAAGTGTGCAGGAT
>JBHENZ010000015.1:0-6145 GCA_046261815.1 Pyrinomonadaceae bacterium
ATCTTACTATACCGATTTCAGACGGATGTTTTGCTAGTAGTTTTAGCAGGAGGCCTGATCGGACTTGCGCGAATGATTGTTTTCGGAGGAGGCACTATTTGAATCAAAAACGCCCGGCGGCTCCACCTGGCGTCAAAGAAACGGCTAATTTAATCGTTTCGTGTTCGAACTTCGGACCGCCAGTGGGAAATTACTTCGATACCACGTAGCGATCTAGGACACGCCTAGCTTCGGGAACGGATTCGACGGCCTTCAGCACCTGAGGATCCGATTCGAGCAGCACCTGGATGCCCGCTTCGTTAGAATTATTCGACGTGGCAAGCTCTTCACGAATTCTTACTTTTGCGTAATCGATTTGGGCATTCAGATTTTCGGCCGTCAGGACGCTTTCCTTGTCGGCTAACGTAAAGGTGCGAAACGCCTCGAACAATTTCTCCGTGATCTGAAACGCCCCGGGCTGCAAGGTGAGGTTCTGATTTTGGCGGTCGACTTTGTAATTTTCGAACCCGGCGATACGTCCCGCGACGAGTTGACGCGTGAAATAAAACGCCGCCTCGTTGATCCGGTAACGCAGGGTACTGAACTCCTGGCCCGTCGCTTTCACGTCGGGCTCGATACCGCGGCCGCCGAAAAGAACTCGGCCGCCGGCGACCGTAACCGGACTGCCCGCGGGTTTCGGAGCCGGATTTGCGGCCGCCTCGTCAGAATTCTGCGTGTAATAATCATAAATCGAGCCGCTCGAATAATCTTTTTGCAGCGAACGGCCAAACGGAGTGTAATAACGCGCGGTCGTCAACGTCAGCCCCGTTCCGTACGGCAGCGGAAAGACACGCTGCACTAAACCTTTACCAAAGCTGTCTGTACCGACCACAACGCCGCGGCCGTAATCCTGAATCGCGCCGGCGACAATTTCTGAAGCCGAGGCCGAGCCGCCGTTCATCAGGACGACGAGCGGAAAATTATCAAGCTGGCCGCCATCTGTGCGAAGCTCTTTGGCTCTTGCATATTGAGAACGCCCTCTAACCGAAACGACGGTCTGACCGCTTGGAATAAACCGGCCAACGACCTCGATCGCCTGCGGCAGCAATCCGCCCGGATTGTTTCGCAAATCGAGAACCAGGCTGCGCATGCCCTGCCTTCGCAGCTCGTCTATTGCCTGATCGAGTTCCTCGGCGGTCGTCTCCTGGAATCCGCCGGTCAGACCGACGTAACCGACGCTGTTTGGCAGCATGAAATAGCTTCTGATCGACGGAAGCGGGACGCCGCCGCGGACAATCTCAAAACCGAGCGGAGCCGACGCCGCGACGCGCTCGACCTTGATCTTGACGGTGGTGCCGCGTTCGCCGCGAACATTTTTCGAAACCTCGGCACTCGACCACTCGCGGGCGTCTTTGCCGTCAACGTCTAGAAAACGATCGCCGTAGCGAAGGCCGGCTTTTTCGGCTGGCGTGTTGGGGATTACAGACTGTACGTAAACGCCGTCGCGGTGCTGCAAAATCGAAACGCCGATGCCGTAAAATTGCGAAGATTGTTCTTCGTAAAGTTTACGAAACTCGTCACGCGTGAAAAAAGCCGAATGCGGATCAAGAGTCCACAGCATGCTCTGGATCGAGGTATCTGTGATTTTTTCATATTCGACCTTCCCGGCGTAATTCTTATTTATTACCTCGATCGCCTCTTTGTAATCGCTAACGATCTTTTCCGACGTCATGCTGCTGTCGGCCGAGGTAAGCGGTAAATTGCCAAAAAGCCCGCCGACCACTGCGCCGATCACAACAAATACTAAAGCAAGAACCGTGAACCCTTTGTTCATGAATAAAGACCCCGCAAAATCAAGACTATACCACATTTAGAGGCTGGGTACGGTGCGATGAGTTGTAGAAAGATTTGGCCACGCGTGTTCATAGTCGGCGAACTGAGATGCAGGACGGCCGCCGCTGACTTTTACTTTTCCCGGACATAACTCTATATTGATATTTTTTCCGATGGCACTTGAATATTCGATCGTCATTCCGGCCTACGACGAAGAAGCCCGGATTGGCGATTCTGTAACCGGAATTCTCGATTACGTACGTGAGACGCAAATTGAGGCGGAACTAATCGTCGTCGATGACGGTTCGCGTGATCGTACCCGCGAGGTCGCTGCAAAAACCGTTGCGTCGTTCACTGAGATTTCTACCAAAGTCATCGGTTACAAAGAAAATAAAGGAAAAGGCTACGCCGTCAGAACCGGTCTCGCCGCGGCTGCGGGAAAGATCGCCTTATTCACCGATGCCGACTTATCGACTCCGATCGACGAGATGCATAAATTAACCGAGCCGATCCGAGCCGGCGAATTCGAGGTGACGTTCGGCTCGCGGGCACTTGACCGCACGCTGATCGGAGCCCACCAGCCATGGCGTCGTGAACAGGGCGGCAAAGTATTCAACCTGATCGTCCGCACGACGACGGGACTTCCCTTTTGGGATACGCAGTGTGGATTTAAGGCTTTCAACCTGTCAAAATTCCGCCCGTTATTGGAACTAATGCGAATCGATCGATTCGGTTTCGATGTCGAATTTCTTTACGTCGCACAGCTGCATGGCCTCCGGCTGAAAGAAATTCCGGTTCGCTGGAATCATGATGAGCGGACCAAGGTTAGCGTCATTCGCGATAGCCGAAGGATGTTCAACGAAGTCAGGGAGATTCGCCGCAACGCGAAACGAGGGTTGTATGACACGGTCCGCAAATAGTCGTATGATGCCCGTATGGACTGGACTGATAGAATTGTGCAGACCCGGAAGTATTGGTTGGGAAACCCACAGTTCGAGGAAATCGGCTGTCGGTCGAGCTCATTCTGAACGGCTGGCGGATGGCGGGACGGTGCCACAGCTTTGGACACTCCCCCTCGGCTAACTGCCGAGGATATTCAAGCTGTGTTCGCTTACGCGGCTGAAAGGTTAAGGGACAGCCTGTTCCTCAGTTTACGCTCACTGAAAACTGAAAAATGACCAAGGAAAACTGTGACGGCACGCCTTAACGTCAACATCGACCACGTCGCCACGATCCGCGAGGCGCGTAAGACCATCGAGCCGAGCATCATCACGGCCGCCGTGATTTGCGAGCAGGCCGGGGCTAACGGAATCACCGTGCATCTGAGGCAAGATCGGCGACATATTCAGGATCGTGATATCGAATTGCTGCGGGCCGTTGTCACAACTTATCTGAACGTAGAGATGGCCGCGACCGACGAGATGATCGAGATCGCGCGCCGCACGAAACCGGACGCCGTTTCGCTCGTGCCCGAATCGCCGAACGAGATCACGACCGAGGGCGGTCTCGATGTGATCGCGAATTTCGAAGCGGTCAAATCGGCTGTATCGCGATTGAAGGACGCCGGCATTTTTGTCAGCACGTTTATCGACCCCGACCTCGAACAAATCGACGCCGCTCGCACGGCCGGAGCTCAGCAGGTTGAATTGTGCACCGCCGAATACGCACTAGCGACTTTGAGTGCGAAGGCCGCCCACGGTGACGGAGCGCAGCATGCCGCGGCCGAAGTCGAACGAATTCGCGACGCCGCCTGCCGTGCCGCCGAGCTTGGCCTGATCGTCGCCGCGGGCCACGGCCTCACCTACCGAAACATCGCCGCACTCTCCCGGATCCCCGAAATCACCGAATTCAACATCGGCCACAACATTATCTCTCGCTCTGTATTTGTGGGTCTAAATCAAGCGGTCAAAGAAATGATCGACGCCTCTCAGAACCGAGAGCGATAGCGACCGGATCCCAACAGACGCGGACATGTCCGCATCTTTCCGGAATCGACGCACATGCTTCTACCTAATTTTCCCCCAACGGTATCCGTCCTTTTTTATGTCCTGGCTAAAATAGCGGCCTTTCAACGACGAGCTCATCAACACTTCATATTCATGAAGCGGTAAGTTGAAATATTGATAGGTGCCGCCATTGTAAAACTCGATCTCCAAAATCATACCTTCGCGATTGTAACCGACCGAAGGTGGGGTGAGGAACCACCCACCCCGTCCATAATCTTCTCCGAACTGTCTCTAAATAAGGACAGCTTTCAGGGCTTGGCCGGTGTAGGATTTGCGGATGCGGGCGATTTCTTCGGGGGTGCCCGTGGCGACGATGCGGCCGCCGCCGGAGCCGCCTTCGGGGCCGAGGTCGATGACGTAGTCGGCGGATTTTATGACGTCGAGGTGGTGTTCGATAACGATGACGGTATTGCCGGTGTCGACTAGCTGCTGGAGGACGTCGAGCAGCTTTTGCACGTCGGCGAAATGTAAACCAGTCGTCGGCTCGTCGAGAATATAGATCGTCTTCCCGGTCGCCCGTTTTGAAAGCTCTTTCGCAAGCTTGATCCGCTGCGCTTCGCCGCCGGAAAGCGTCGTCGACGATTGGCCGATCTTGATATAGCCGAGACCGACATCGAGCAGTGTCTGCAGCTTCTGCTTGATCTGCGGGATATTTTCGAGAATCGGAAATGCGTCTTCGATCGTCGTGTCGAGCAAATCGGCGATCGACCGGCCCTTGTATTTGACGGCCAGCGTTTCGCGGTTGTAACGCTTTCCGCGGCAAACGTCGCAGGTCACATAAACGTCGGGCAGAAAATTCATCTCGATCCGTTTCATGCCGTCGCCTTCGCATCCCTCGCATCGGCCGCCTTTTACGTTGAATGAAAACCTGCCGGCCTTATAGCCTCGCATTCTAGATTCGGGCAGCATCGTGTACAGCTCGCGGATCGGCGTGAAAAGGCCCGTGTAAGTTGCCGGATTCGAACGGGGCGTGCGGCCGATCGGCGATTGATCGATCTCGATTATTTTGTCGACAAGTTCGAGGCCTTCGATTCGTTCGTGCTCGAGCGGATCGACAGCCGCAGAATCGTAAACGTGGCGATAAAGTGCCGGGTAAAGAATGTCCTCGACCAATGTCGACTTTCCGGAGCCGGAAACGCCCGTCACAACCGTGAAAACGCCAAGCGGAAAGTCTACGCTGATATTCTTCAAATTATGAGCGCGTGCGCCGATCACCTTAATACGATTTCCATTCGGCAGGCGGCGAACTTCCGGAACGTCGATTTTCATCGTGCCGCTCAGATATTTGCCGGTCAGCGAATCGGCATCGCTTTCGATTGCCTCAGGCGTGCCCGTAGCGACGATTTCGCCGCCGTGCGTCCCGGCGAGCGGGCCAAGATCGACCACAAAATCCGCATGCTCGATCGTCTCCTCGTCATGCTCGACGACGAGAACGGTGTTTCCAAGATCGCGCAGCTCGTGCAAGGTTTCGAGCAGCTTTCGATTGTCTCGCGGATGGAGGCCGATGCTTGGTTCGTCCAAAACGTAAAGCACGCCGCGCAGCTGCGAGCCGATTTGGGTCGCGAGCCGAATACGCTGACCCTCGCCGCCTGATAGCGTGGCCGACGGCCGGTCAAGCGTAAGATAACCGAGACCGACCGCATATAGAAATCGCAAACGGTCCCGAATCTCTTTCAATACCAAACCGGCGATTTTCAGTTCGCGAGCCGTTAATTTTATGTCCTCAACCCGCTTGATCGATTCGTCAATAGGCAACGCGGTGTAATCGGCGATACCTAAATTGTTTACCCTAACGGCAAGGCTTTCCTGCTGCAGCCGTTTGCCGCCGCACACCGGACACGCCACGGGCGAGATCAGTTCCTCAAGCGAGAGCTTGATCTTTTCCGACGGCGGATTCTCCATTCGCTCGCGAATCGTGCGAAGCGCTCCCTTCCAGTCGCTTTCGTATTTGTACGCACCCTGCCTGAACGTCAGGCGACGTTTCGTGCCGTTAAAGAATGGATCTCGGATCTCGGCGGGCAGATCGCGAAACGGCGTCTTTAACAAGGCGTCACGCGAGAATCGCCCGTTAGCGGTCTTTCTCTTGCGCCTTGTCTCGGCGGCTGGTGGGAACCCAACCGCTGACCCAGGTCGTTCTGATTCGGCATGCGTCGTCTCGCCGGTAAAATCTTCGGGCACCCCGAGCTTGTCCTCATCGGTGAATTTTTCGATGATCGCGTTCAACGCCGATTGGAGATATTTCGCTCCGGCCTTGTCGGCATCACCGAGAAAGCCCATTTTCCCCGCGGTCTGAGAGGGGTCGGTGACGATCTTGTTCGCGTCGACTT
>JBHENZ010000016.1:0-12949 GCA_046261815.1 Pyrinomonadaceae bacterium
GGGGAGCTTCGTTGTATCGGGTCGACCACGTTTGCCGAATACAAGGCTGCCTTCGAGCGCGACCGAGCGCTCGCCCGCCGTTTCCAGAAGATCGAGATAGGCGAACCGACGATTCACGAGACCTACGAAATCTTGAAGGGCCTTAAACGTTTTTACGAAAATCACCATAAAGTGAAATATTCGAACGAAGCGCTTCGCACAGCTTCGGAGTTGGCCGGAAAGTATATAAACGACCGGTTTCTTCCCGATAAGGCAATTGACGTGATCGACGAGGTCGGAGCAGCCGTCAAATTGATGCCACAACACAAGCGGCCGAAAAAAGTTTCCGTGCAAATGGTCGAAAAAACGATCGCGCGCATGGCAAAGATACCGCCGCAAACCGTCGTCGCCGACGAGAAGCTGCGGCTCAAGAGTTTGCGAGAGGATTTGCGGAAAACGATTTTTGGGCAGGATGAGGCGATTGATCGTGTCGTCGACGCAATTCAGATATCGCGTGCCGGCCTGGGGCATCAAACCAAGCCTGTCGGTTCGTTCCTTTTTTCAGGCCCGACCGGTGTCGGCAAAACCGAAGTTTCGAAACAGCTTGGCGAAATTCTCGGGATCGAGTTTATTCGGTTCGACATGAGCGAATACGCCGAACCGCACACTGTCTCCCGGCTTATCGGAGCGCCGCCAGGCTACGTCGGTTTCGATCAGGGCGGACTGCTCACCGACGCGATCATGCGTACGCCGCACGCGGTGCTTGTCCTCGACGAAATCGAAAAGGCGCATCCGAATCTTTTTAACCTTTTGCTTCAGGTGATGGATTCGGCCACGCTGACGGACAACAACGGAAAGCGAGCGGATTTTCGAAACGTGATCCTGATCATGACGACGAATGCCGGAGCCCGCGAGCTCTCATCCGGCGGCGTCGGCTTTCGCAACGCCTCGGACACAAAGGGAAATGCAAAAGGAGCAATCGAGCGTACGTTTACACCCGAGTTCAGAAATCGTCTCGATGCCTGGGTGCCGTTTAAGGCTCTCGATGTGGAGAACATCAAATCAATCGTCGATAAATTTATCAACGAGCTCAACGGCCAGCTGGCGGAAAAACGCGTAATCGTTAGACTTGACGATGCGGCTCGCGAATGGCTTGCGAAAAACGGCTTCGACGCACGATATGGAGCCAGACCCATGGCGCGCCTGATTCATGAAAAGATCAAAAAGCCGCTTGCTCAGGAAATTCTCTTCGGCAAATTAGCTGGCGGCGGGAGTTTAATTGTAGGAGTCAAGGACGAGGAACTGCTTCTAGGATTTTAAACGAATCGTTATATGATTTTTGAAAATTCAATCCGTCAATTTTGATTTTGGCATAATTTCCGCGGCTTCGCCTGAGTGGCCACGCGGAGCATCGAAAAACTTCGGTGAGCCAAAGGCTCACCGAAACAATACAGGGGGAGATCCACTGAGCGTCGGGATTTTGTCGGATTATATCCGACAAACCCTTAACGGTTCGAGACGCCACGACCCGGTCCCGTGGTGCCCTGAGCGGGCAACTGTTCACTCAAAGCTTTGTTCGCTTCGTCTTTAATCGTCTCGCCCGCCTCGCTGGCAACTTGTTTTGCGCGATCAATCAAATCGCCGGCTTTGCTTTGTGCCTTGTCGAGCAAGTTGTCACGCGTTTCGCCTACCAGCCTGCCTTCTAAATGCGTCGCCGGAATCGCCATGCCGACAGCCGCGCCGACTGCAGCCGCCACCGCGCCGATCACAAGAGGATTTTCGTCCATATAGTGGTCATAGGTATCGTAAGCCTTGCTGCCGTATTCGCCGGCTGAATCATAAGCTTTTCGCATCATATTTCCGGCGCCCGAATAGGCTTCTGAAACCGCATCCGAAGCCGTTTCATACGCACCGGCTGCCGCACCGGAAACGCTTTCATAAGCATCGCCTGCCGCACCTTTGACGGTGTCCAAAGCTCCGTTGCCTTTCTGAGTGCGACCGGTTTCACGCATCGCCATTGACGGACGGCCCTCGTCGCGCCCTTCCCAATTTTGCGAGCGGCCGCTGCTTGAAAGATAGCGTCCATCCGGATTATACGATCGATACCTCGAAAGTTTTCTCGAGCTGCCGCCGTACGTCTGATAAGCCAGCAACCCGGCTCCTAAACCGATCAGCACGAACGGAAACGGATTTTCCGACACCGTTCTGACCACGCCCGAATTTGCTATTCCCTCGCCTGTTGTTTTCATAAAATTTACCGCCTTGCCAATTGTGGCGTCGTATGCCGTGTCCTTGGCCGTCTCGATCACATTACTTACTTGCTCCGAAACCTGCTCGCTTATGTTCGAGAAGCTAAGTTTTTCCTGAATGGCATCGATCGTTTCGCCCATCTCCTTTCGCGTTTCCTCGATTTGCGCCTTGAGTTGCTCGGTGTCCTCCGGCTGATCACCGGTGTTTTCCAGCCTTTCCTGCGACTCCATCGCCGCATACTCGGCGTTGTCAGTCATCCGCGCCAGTGCCGGGTCACTATTCGCTCCGATGTTTGCAGCGACCGGATCGATCGTGCCCCGCCGTGTTAACTCACTTGGTTTTTGAGCCATTGTGCATCCTCCTTGATCGACGCGACCGTTTCCGTGGGCTTAACTTCCATATTTTTCAACTCCGTCAATGCCGACGTAATCATCACAAACGAAACTGCCGCAATAATACCGCCGACGACGAGCGCCGCGATCCACGCCGGAATCAGATAAGAAAGTCCGATGATAATTCCCGCAATGATCGCCAGCAGACCCGCATAACCAATCGCGCCGCCAACCGCGAGATACCCTATGTTCTTCCCGGCTTTTGTCGCTTTTTGTGTGATTTCAGCCTGCGCCAACGAAACTTCCTGCCTCACGAGCGTGCCCGTTCCGGCCATTAATTCGGAAAGCAGATCGCCCAGACTTCGGTCTTCTTTTTGTATATCTATCTGTATATCTCTCTGCATTTGCTGCTGTGCCATACAAACCCTCCCGGGATCAGCCAACGATTACATCGGATCGTTGATGGACCCGCCCGTGCTGCCTGATCTTCCTGTTGTGTCAGCCGGTTTCTTCCGACCGGCGCCGCCTTTCGACGTAATGTCGCCCGCCGGCGTTCCGGTCGTAAAATCGGACTCGTCAGCCAAACCAATTGTCGAGCGCCGCGTTCCCGCTCCGCTTGTCGAAGCTGCGGTCGTAGGTCGGTTTCCTTCAAAGCCTTCGTCTTGAATTCGCACCCCATGGCCGCTTTTAAGGTCGCCAAAATTTTCGCGGGTACCGCCTCGCTCGAGGTCACTTCGAAGGTTTGTTTGCGGTGCGTGATGGCTCGGTTGCGAGCTCTTCAAAAACCTCGCAGCCAGCAAACCAATACCGAACGCAGCACCGACGAAAAGAGCAGGATTACGTCGCGCAAAGCTTTCCACATCGCGCATCATCTGCCTTGCATCTTTCTGTTCGAAATACGATGCAACGTTCTGCACCGATCGAGCCGCCGTATCACTGTAGCCTGCAACGGCGCCGGCAAGCGGGTTGTCAGCGCGCTGACCGCCGAGGTTGTCGCCGAGTGTCTTGATCCCGTCGGCTACCGACGTCAAACCCTTGGAAACCGTCGTCTTCTTTTCATCAAGGGTTGTCGCGGCCCGCTCGGTGACCGCGTCATAAGCCTGTCCTGCCGTATCCTTGGCCGTATCGATAAGTGTGCGAGCCGGAGCAGCCGCCGTGCCGCCCTGACCACTCGTCCGGGACGCGTCCAACGTCTGCGGATTATCACGCCCGCCTCTGTTTATAATTGGGTTTTCCCCCGTAGTTTCACGCTTGGGAAATTGATTTTGCTGGTTTGCCATTATTTTTACCTCTCAAAAACTGTTTTATCTCGAATAAAGCCCGCGAATTTTTACCCGACACACATCCGGGACCACGCGCACGCTATTTCTGATTATTTAACACTCAAGCAATAATCGTACCGCTTCAAAAAGTACAAAAAATGTATTCCCGCAAACCAAAAGAGCAGATATTGTGTAACCTTTTGTTTCAATAGTCGAGGTTCGATGCGTACGCTACGTCGACGATTACGGGAACAAAAAGGCGAGGCGGCATAATAATGCGAACCTCGCCCCTCTCTCGTTTTGCGTAATTTGGAGTTACCGATTTACAACCGGAACCGTAAAGACCGAATATGTTCGACTTGTCGGAATCGTTACTTCCGCGTCTTCCACCGTGACGAAGAGGCCAAAGTCTCTCAGAGCCGTCTCACTCCGAATTTCGGCTTCGTCTGATTTGCCCGCTCCGGAATTGATTATCTGTCCGAGCTTGGCGAATTGTCCGTCAGCGCCGCGTGCCCAAAGAACAAATCTCTTGTTGGCCGGCACCTTCTTCAGATCGCTAAACCGCATCTTGACCTGCGTTTTGCCGCGCTTCGGATTCAAATAAGCCTTGCCGTCAAGTCCCGAGAGCTCACCATCGAATTTAACGCGAACCTCGGTATCTCCCTTAAAGCTCGGCACGTTAAGGAGCGGAACCTCGTAAGCCGACGCGATCGGTTCACCCGACGCCACTGATTTCGAATCGCTCGTCATCATCCTCGGCACAACCGCATAACCCGATGGTAAATCGCTGCGGAAGAAATACGGCGTCGCCGGATCAAGCGTCGTCAGCGTACCATTCGGTGAAACGTAAAGCATAAATTGATTCAAAGGCGTAGAAAATTCCGCCTTTGCTACGCCATCCGTTACGGTAACCGGGCCGAGGAGCGTTGGTCGGCCACTAGGATCGACCGCATAAGCATAATAGGTGCTCATATCACCGGTGACGCCGGTCATATCAAGCCAAACTTTTGTGCCATCCGCAGAACGGAGAATACGTGCGTTTCCCTTTGCGCCTGGGATCGTCGTCGCCGGCGAGAGGTTCACCGTGACCTCCTTCCCAACCGGATATTCGATAACGGTCCACGAACCGTCGGCATTCTTGACCATTTCCTTCTTTGTCGTCGTCGTAGTAGTAGTTGTTTGTTGCGCGAATGTTCCGGCGGCCGGTATTAAAACCGCCAATCCAGCCATTGCAAAATACTTTTTCATTATTGAGATAACCTCCGTTTAAATTGTAAGAATTTCGGCGCGAACCCGCGCCTACATTGCATAACTATTAATAGTGTCGCAAGCAACGTGCCACTAGTACTAAAGGTTGTCGGTAAATGGGTTACAAATCTCCCGCGGCGAGGTAGAAAACGGCTCTGTCGATGCTGTATAGCATTAGAACGGTCTAACGTCCGTCACCTTTTTTGCCTTGTTCCATAACTCGTCCATTTCGTCCAGGCTACTATTGAGAAGGCTCCGACCTGTCTTATTCAATTGACCTTCTATAAATTTGAAACGTGATCGAAATTTGCGGTTTGTCTTTTTCAATGCAGTTTCGGGCTCGACATCGAGCCGCCGTGCCAAATTAACGACAACAAAAAGCAAGTCGCCGATCTCCTCAGTAATCGCAGCGGCGTCGCGACTTTCGATTGCCGCCTTTACCTCGTCGATCTCCTCGGAAAGCTTGTTGAAAATTTGTCCGGTCTCTTTCCAGTCGAAATTTACTTTCGACGCCTTGCTCGTCAATTTCAAAGCTTCGAGCAACGCCGGAAAATGAATCGGTACGTCATCGAGAATCGAATCTTTCGACTTCTCGATTTTACCCGACGCCTTTCGCTCATTCGCCTTAAGGGCGTCCCAATTATCGAGAACGTCCTGCGCTCGCTCAAGTTTTTCGTCGCCGAAAACGTGCGGGTGCCTTAGTACAAGCTTTTGCGTCACGCCGGCCGCAACATCTTCGATCGTAAAATCTTTCTTTTCAGCCCCGATCGTTGAATGAAAAATTACTTGCAGGAGCAGATCGCCCAGTTCTTCGCGCAAACTCGCCGTGTCGCCGCTCTGTTCGGCTTCTTGTATGGCATCGAACGTCTCGTACGCCTCCTCCAGAAGATACTGAGCCAGCGACCCATACGTCTGCTCGCGATCCCACGGACATCCACCCGGGGCACGCAGCCGAGCCATCACTGAAATCAATTCATCGAATTTTTCCGACATGATTTTGTACGACAGTTAGTTTGTCGATCCCCGCAGGTCTCAGTCAAGCCCTGGGTTCCAAAGTGCAGGCCCGCCGATCGCGACGCGAAACCACAACCGTACATCGATTTTGAATTCGTTTTTCGCAAAATGTTACTATCGAACAAAAGGATTTTTAGGCATCATGATCGGACGCGAAGACAATCAGGACGAAGTAACCTTTAAAGTGGCCGACCGTCGCAAGTTTAACCCCGACGGCTCGCTCAAAGAAGGCGTAGTGATAGACGAGCCAAAAAGGGAATCGGGTCCCTCAACCGCCGAAGTGCCTCGGCTGCAACGTGAAACGGCAGCGGCACCGGCTGCGGAATCGATCGACGACAGCGGGGAAAAAGATGACATGGATTATCCCGGAGCCGACGACCCGGCAAGTTTTGTAAATTTTCTCTCCACGCTTGCAACGAATGCAGCCGCCGCTCTCGCTGCCGTTCCGCATCCGGCAACTGGGAAACGGAGTCTCGACCTCGAAACCGGAAAATACTGGCTCGACGTTCTCGGGATGCTCAAGGATAAAACCGCCGGCAACCTCCACGTGACAGAAAGCCGTCTGGTCGAAGACCTGCTTGCCGATCTTCGAATGCAATACGTCACGATGGTCCGCGCCACCGAAGAAAAGCTAAAGGCCCAAGCCGAGCAGAAATTTTCCGGTGCAGACATTTTGGGAAAGAAATAATTGAGCCATAGAGTTTACAAAGAGCACGGAGGGACTAACTCTTTTCTCAGTGCTCTCTTGTGAACTCTGTGGCTTAAGTTTTCATGAAGTTCACTTTTTTAGGCACAGGCACATCAACCGGCGTTCCCTCGATTGCCTGCGGTTGCAAGACGTGCCTTTCCGATGACCCGCGAGACAAGCGACTGCGAGCTTCAATTTTAGTCGAGAATGGCGATATTAAAATTCTTGTTGATACGTCGTCCGACTTTCGCCAACAGGCCCTGCGTGCCGGCATTGGGCGACTCGATGCGATTTTGATCACGCATTGCCACGTCGACCACGTTTTCGGTCTCGACGATATTCGGCCGCTGAATTTCCGATTTGGTGCAATGGGAATTTATGCGAACGAGATCGCCTGGGTCGACCTTCGCCGAATCTTTCAGTACATTTTTCAGCCGACACATTTCGGCGGCGGTCTTCCGCAGCTTATCCCGAACGTCATTCATCACAGTGCACCATTCTGCATGGGCAAAGATCTCGAAATCACTCCGCTCGAGGTAATTCACGGCGATCTTCCCGTGCTCGCCTTCCGGTTCAACGATTTCGCCTACGCGACCGATCTCAAAACGATTCCGCCCGCTTCGATGGACGGCCTTCGCGATCTCGACGTCCTTGTTCTCGACTGCGTCCGCATCAAGCCCCACTCGACCCATCTCGGACTTGAAGAAGCCGTAGCCGTAATCGACGACCTCAAACCAAAACGCGCTTTTCTCACCCATCTCAACCACGACATTATGTACGCCCGCGATTCGAGATTGCTGCCCCATAACGTTCAGTTTGGATTTGACGGGCTGGTGGTCGAATAAATTTTAACCGCCGAGACGGGAAGACGCCGAGATGAAGAGCAATTTAATAATTGATGCATCGGAATTTCCGTCTTCTGCCCCCAGCGAAAGCGCGTTCACCTTTCGTTACACTCGTTTTTCCGAAAAACCGTCTGTGTAACGTGGGTTAATAACTCGACTTAAAGTCTAATATCACGCCCGCGTCGCTAAATACAAATAAATAATGCGTTTGCAACGAAGTTTAAAAACCACTAGATTTTGTATTGACAAACTGGGACGCACACAATATAGTCTATATCCACTGAAGGAACGCATCGGTAGGCAAACCGAAAATTGATACTATGGGGCGGTTTGGTTGGATCCGCCCGCGCAAAAAGCCCCGAAACCGGTAATGGGAACGATGACTGCAGTCACGTCAGGGAAGATCACTTCCCATAAGTCGGTCCTCACAGCCGGCAGGACGTGATGCGGAATGGGCGCTCGGGCCTTAAATACCCGAAAAGCGAAAAAGGGGAACGGCCGAATTGCGGCCTCGACGCGCAATTACGGAGAGGATTCGTCGTCTGCAAATTTCAGAGCTATTCACCGGAGAAAATCATGGATACCTTTCTCGCCAGCCCTTCGACAACCGCCGCACGACAGCAACAAGAGACAACACAGACAACAATGCGTGTGCGCAAGCGAAACGGAGCGCACGAGCCGGTCGATATCAACAAAATCGTTCGAGCCATTTCGCGGTGCACGCCGAATCTGCCAAGTGTCGACGTAATGCGGATCGCGACAAAAACCATCAGCGGTCTTTATGACGGAGCAACGACGAAAGAACTCGACAAGCTTTCTATTCAAACTGCCGCGAGCCTTATTTTCGACGAACCTGAGTACTCCCGCCTCGCTGCGCGCCTGCTTAATCAATACATCGAAAAAGAAATCCGTAATCAAGAAATTCATTCGTTCTCTCAATCGATCGCTTTAGGTTTTAAGGAAGGCTTGATCAATGACCGCGTCTCCCGCTTCGTCTCGGAAAACAGCCGCAAGCTGAACTACGCGATAGACCAGACCCGCAACGATCTCTTCGAGTTTTTCGGTCTCCGCACCCTCTACGACCGCTACCTGTTGAAGAACCCTACGACTCGAGATGTAATCGAGAGCCCGCAGTTCTTCTGGATGCGCGTCGCTTGCGGCCTTTCCGAAATGCCAGGCGAGGCGATCGAGCTTTACCATCTATTTTCTTCACTCGAATACGTGCCCAGCACGCCCACGCTATTCAATTCGGGAACCAGGCACGAGCAGCTCTCGTCTTGCTTTTTGCTCGATTCGCCCGAAGACAGCCTCGAAAGTATCTACAAAAAGTATTCTGACGTCGCAATGCTCTCGAAATTTTCCGGCGGCATCGGAATCGGTTACAGCCGCGTGCGTTCGCAAGGCTCGTTGATCCGCGGGACAAACGGTCATTCAAACGGCATCGTGCCATGGCTAAAAACACTCGATTCAAGCGTCGCCGCCGTCAACCAGGGCGGCAAACGAAAAGGCGCGGCATGCGTTTATCTCGAAACGTGGCACGCCGACATCGAAGATTTCCTCGAGCTCCGCGATAACACGGGCGACGATGCCCGCCGCACGCACAACCTGAATCTCGCCAATTGGATTCCCGATCTTTTTATGAAGCGTGTGAACGCAGACGAGATTTGGTCGCTTTTCGATCCGAAAGTTGTTCCTCACTTTGTCGACACATTCGGCGGGGAATTCGAAAAGGCGTACGTCGAAGCCGAACAGTCAGGTCTCTACAAAAAACAGATCAAGGCCCGCGACCTTTACGCCCGCATGATGCGGACGCTCGCCCAAACCGGCAACGGCTGGATGACGTTTAAGGATGCAAGCAACTCAAAATGCAACCAAACTGCAAATTCCGGCAATGTCGTTCATCTCTCGAATTTATGTACCGAGATAATCGAGGTTACGTCAAAAGATGAGACGGCCGTTTGCAATCTTGGCTCGATCAATCTAGCGCGTTATGTTGGCGAGGGCGCGTTCGATTTCGAAAAGCTGCGCGCGAACGTGCGCCTCGCCATTCGCCAGCTCGACCGCGTGATCGATCTGAACTATTACGCGATAAAGAGCACGGCCGATTCGAACAATCGATGGCGCAACGTCGGCCTCGGCCTTATGGGGTTACAAGACGTTTTCTTTCAAATGCGGCTCGTTTTCGATTCGGAAGCGGCGCGAAAACTGTCGGCCAAAATTCAGGAAGAAATCTATTACTCTGCGCTCGACGCTTCTTGCGATCTCGCCGCGGAAAAAGGCTCGCATCCCGCTTTTCCCGAAACGCGTGCCGCAATGGGGCACCTGCAATTCGATCTCTGGGCCGTCGTTCCGAACGACACTGCACGATGGAATGCCCTAAAAGAAAAAATCAGCCAGCATGGCCTTCGTAATTCTCTAATGATCGCAATTGCGCCCACCGCGACAATCGCCTCGATCTCCGGCTCTTACGAATGTATCGAGCCGCAGGTGTCCAACCTTTTCAAACGCGAAACCCTTTCGGGCGATTTCGTTCAGGTTAATAAATACCTTGTGCAGGAATTAAAAAACGCCAACATCTGGAACGATCAGGTTCGCGCGAAAATCAAGCTCAGCGAAGGCTCGATTCAGTCGATCGAAGAAATCCCTGCTTCGTTAAGAGAAATTTACCGCACCGTATGGGAAATTCCAATGCGTTCCCTCATCGACATGGCCGCCGACCGCGGTGCCTTCATCGACCAAAGCCAGTCTTTGAATTTGTTCATGGAAAGCCCCAACATCGGCAAGCTCTCGTCGATGTACATGTACGCCTGGCAAAAGGGTTTGAAGACGACATATTATCTGCGTTCGCGTCCAGCGACAAGGATATCGCAGGTTTCCGCTGCTGAAACAGCAGCTTCAGTGCAAACACCAGACGTTAAGGCGTACACAGACGAGGAAGCTTTGATCTGCTCGCTGGAAAATCCGGAGGAATGCGAAGCGTGTCAGTAATATGGAGGTATTTTGAGAAATGAGAAGAGGTACAAGTTCAAGAGTTGCAAGAGCGGCGTCCAGAGTTTTGAAG
Organism: Pyrinomonadaceae bacterium; assembly: GCA_046261815.1. Classification (GTDB taxonomy): domain Bacteria; phylum Acidobacteriota; class Blastocatellia; order Pyrinomonadales; family Pyrinomonadaceae; genus OLB17. The sequence goes on from JBHENZ010000016.1 coordinate 10,680, forward strand.
AGTTCTTCACGCGGTCGTCCTTCAAGGAAGGTATCTGGGAGCGCTTTAACCCAAAGTAAGGCTCCTGGAGAACGAACTTCAAAAACGGTTGCCAAGGTAGCTTCTTAGGTCCTTCGTGACGGACGCTACGGGAAGACCGCGAAGAGTGTGGCCGCTAGCGTCTTATCGCAACGAAGTAAATAGGAATCTGTCTACATAACGGCAGGGCATTCTACTGTCACTACGCGATGGAATTTCCGCAAAAAGCTAGCCGTGGACTGAAGCCTACGGCTAAGTTCAGCCAGCCGCGATGCGGCCAGTTTTACGATTATGTTACTAGACCCCGGATTCAATCTAACCCTCCGCCCGATGCGTTACCCGCATTTTTACGAGATGTACCGCAATGCGATTAAGAATACATGGACGGTCGAGGAAGTCGATTTTTCCATTGACGTGACCGACCTCCGAACGCGGATGACCGTGCCCGAGCGGCATTTGATCAATCGCCTCGTGGCGTTTTTCGCGACCGGCGATTCGATCGTCTCGAACAATTTGGTACTGAATCTCTACAAGCACATCAATGCGCCCGAGGCGCGGATGTATCTCTCGCGTCAGCTTTACGAAGAGGCCTTGCATGTCCAGTTTTACCTGACGCTGCTCGACACATACATACCTGATCACTCCGAACGCGCGCAGGCCTTCGCCGCCGTCGAGAATATCCCTTCGATCCGCAAAAAAGCAGAGTTCTGCATGAAATGGATCGACTCGATCGACGATCTTGACGAGCTTCTCACAAAAGAACACCGGCGAAAATTTCTTCTCAATCTGATCTGCTTCGCAACATGTATCGAAGGCCTGTTCTTTTTCGCCGCGTTCGCTTATGTTTATTTTCTGCGGTCGAAAGGTTTGCTGCCCGGTCTTGCCTCCGGCACCAACTGGGTCTTTCGCGACGAATCGGCGCACATGAGCTTCGCGTTCGAAGTCGTGGGGCAGGTACGAAAGGAAGAAGCGGATCTTTTCGACGCCGACCTAGAGCGCGAAATCGCCACTATGCTCGACGAAGCAGTCGAATGCGAAGTCGCGTTCGCCGAAGATATCTTGAGCCTCGGCGTCGCCGGCCTCTCCGTCGCCGACATGCGCCAGTACCTCGAATTCATCGCCGACCAGCGCCTCGTCCAGCTCGGTCTGCAAAAAATCTACAACGCCCGCAACCCGTTCTCCTTCATGGATCTTCAGGACGTGCAGGAACTCGCGAACTTTTTCGAACGCCGCGTCTCGGCCTATCAGGTTGCGGTCGCCGGCGACGTAAGCTTTAACGAAGCGTTCTAAGCAATGACAACCGCCTTCACCACATGGACAATTTCTAACGGCAAACCGACGCGCCGCATTAAATCCGTAAAGCGGGGGTCGTCGCGCAAAGGGTCAAACGCCGGATCAACCTTTAAGAATATCAACTGCAAATCGTGTTCGGCGTATGCTTTTTCGAGCGAAGCAAATGCCGCTTCTTTGTCTCCCAACGCGCCGTAAAGAATCGCCAATTCGCCGGGCGAAACGTATTCCTTTGTGGTTTGCAGTTGTTTGAGAATCGCCTGCCCTTTCCCGCGCTCGCCCGCCTGCGCGTAAGCCGCACCTAAATAAATCTGAGTGCCTGGGCTTTCGTCTCCCAGACGAATCGCCTCTTGATAAGCGGCGATCGCTTCTTTGAATTGCCCTTTTCCGGCGTAAGCGAAGCCGAGAATCACATACCCATAATCTTGATTCGGGTCTGATTTGAGAACTTTTTTCAACTCCGCAATTGACTCATCGTAACGCTGCGCAAAATGCAGGCGATAACCTAATTCGTGACCCATAAGAGGCGAAAGCGGGTCGAGTTCTTTAGCGCGTCTCGCCTCGGCGATTGCTTCGTCGTGCCTTCCTAATAAGCTGAGCAATGCGGCGTAGCGGCTATGCGTCCGAGCATTATTCGGGTCTAATTCGACGGCGCGTTTTCTTTCCGCTTCCGCTTCCTGCCATTGCCACCTAGCAATATAGATACGCGATATTGCCATGTGCGCCTCAGCCAGATTTCCGTCCAATTCCAATGCTTTGCGCGCCGCGCTTTCGGCTTTCGGAATATATACTTTCGGATCGGCGAGACTATTAGCGGCAAGACCGCTGTAGCTCATTGAGAGTTCGGCGTGAGCGAGCGCGTAATTCGGGTCAACGGCGACCGCCTGTTCTAAATACTCGACGGATTTTTTATTATTGTCCGTGCCGCTTTTACTATTGTAATAACGCGCTTTGAGCAACAG
>JBHENZ010000017.1:0-8208 GCA_046261815.1 Pyrinomonadaceae bacterium
AATCTGCATCTCAGTACAGAGAGTTTTTGTTCACGCGAAGATTTTCGATTCGTGGACGGATAAATTTGTTTCGTCGGCTCGGTCTCTAAAAAAAGGCGACCCGGAAAACGAAACAACGCAGCTTTCTTCGTTGATCGATACGGCGTCGGCCGAGCGCATCGAAAAATGGGTGAACGAAGCGGTCGAAAATAATGCAAAACTTTTGTGCGGCGGCATCCGCGATAAATCCTTTTTCGATGCTACAGTGCTTACGAATGTAGATCCAGAATTGCCGGTTGCTAGCGAAGAGGCTTTCGGGCCGGTGGCGGTTATCGAGCGGTTTGACGACTTTGGCGATGCCGTTGGCGCAGCCAATCAAAGCAAATACGGTTTGCAGGCTGGCGTTTTCACACAAGATCTGGCAAACGCCAACTTTGCGGCCGAGCATCTTGAATTCGGCAGCGTGATCGTTAACGATGTACCTTCTTTTCGTGTCGACAATATGCCGTACGGCGGCACGAAAAATTCCGGCTTTGGCCGCGAGGGCGTGAGATACGCTATGGAAGAAATGACCGAGCTGAGGCTTATCGTGACCGAGCCTTAACCCGAATTGAATTTATGAAATTCCTAAAATTATTTTGCCTGAACTCGTGCCTGATTTCTTCTATCTTGCCGACTTCAATTGCGCAAATCGCAATTGATCCGGCAATGGTGAAAACGGCGGAAGTCAAAAGCAAAGTCCTGATCCGCCGTGACGAACGGTGGATTCCTTACATCTCGGCTGCGGCCGATGGCGATTTATATTTTGCCCAGGGCTACACCGTTGCAAGCGACCGGCTGTGGCAGATGGATCTGCTGCGGCGTGTGGCGGGCGGCGAGACGGCCGAAATCTTCGGTCGTCAAGCGGTTGAGGAGGATAAACGCTGGCGAAGATTCGGCTTCAAGCAAATTGCGGCAGACAGCCTGCAGTTTCTTTCGCCGGAGATTCGCGCGACTCTCGATGCTTACGCCCGCGGCGTTAATGCCTATATAGCTCAACTTGACGAAAAATCCTGGCCGGTTGAGTTTCGTATTTTGCAATACAAGCCGCGTCCTTGGCAGTCGACGGATTCGATTCTAATCGGAAAGATTTTAGCCGATGCTTTGAGTACGACTTGGCGGAACGATCTTCTGCACGCCGCTTTTTCGAATTTGCCGAGCGACAAGTTTGCGGATTTAAACAATCAGGTGACGCCTTACGACGTCGTCTTGTTCGGCCGCGATTCGCCTGTCGCCAGACCTTACGCGTCGAAATCGCACATACGGGTGAGGGAGCATTTAATGGCACAAGCCGATGCGGATCTCGAGCTTCGCCGAAGTTCTCTGGAAAAGATTGGCCTTTATGCGGAAGATCTTGCGGCAAGCAATAACTGGGTCGCCTCCGGAGAACGTACGGCCGACGGACGGGCAATGCTCGCCAACGATCCGCACTTACGACCGACCGCTCCTGGAATTTGGTATTTGGCTCATCTATCGACGCCAACGATGCGTGCCGCCGGAGTTACTTTTCCCGGCGTTCCCGGAATCGTGCTAGGCCACAACGAGACCATAGCGTGGGGAGCGACAAATGTCGGACCGGATGTTCAAGATCTTCATATCGAAACGTTCGATTCAAACGGAAAGTACGCCACGCCTAACGGACCGCGGGCTCCGACCATCCGACGAGAACAAATCAAAGTTCGAACGAATCCGCTAAAGACCGATACGGAATTTATCGAGTTCGAGACTATTGAGACGAGAAACGGAGTCGTCGTTGCCGAAGAAGGCGGAAAGAAATATGCCTTGAGGTGGACGGCGCGTGACCCGAAAAATAGCGAGCTCGAAACGTTTTACCGTGTAAACCGCGCGAGCGACTGGAACCAGTTCAAACGTGCACTGCAGGGCTATGGTGGAGCCACACAGAACTTCGTCTATGCCGATACGGCCGGCAATATCGGCTGGTACGCGGCCGGGAAAATTCCAATCAGGAGGATGGGCGACGGTTCGGTGCCGTATGATGGCGCGAAATCCGATGGCGATTGGATCGGCTATATTCCATTCGTCGATTTGCCAAATCTCTATAATCCGCCGAGCGGCCTGATCGTAACCGCGAACCAGCGCATCGTCGGAACCAACTACAAACATACGCAGATGTCGCGAGCTGCTTCGACGCCGTGGAGAGCAAGGCGAATCGTCGACATGATTGATGCGAAAAGAAAATTGACGATGGCCGATTTTCTCGAAGTGCAGCGCGATGCCTACAACATTCCGGTCCATAATTTCGCTAAATTTATCGTTGCCGAGAAAGCGGCCGCGGCGGAAACCGTAAGTTTGCTTTCAAGTTGGGACGGCCGGATGATGTCCGAATCGAAAGCTGCATTTGTCGCGAACGAAATCCGGGTGTGCGCGGCAAATAAAATCGCCGAAGAAAACAAACCCGTACCGGCATCATTTATCCGCGAGTGGATATTCGAAAGGGCTTTTCGCGAGAACTTGATCCGCTGGCTGCCAAAGAATTTCAGCGATTTCAAATCTCTTATAAGGGCTTGCGACGCGGATGCAACCAAAACTTTAACCGCGCGATACGGTGCCGATTCGGACAAATGGAGTTGGGGATTAGCTTCGCGGTCTCGCTTTCCACATCCTCTTGACGGCGCGCCGCTTGTCGGAGCTCAGTTTGCGACGCCAAGCGTCGGTCTCGCGGGCAGCGGACAAACTCCGAATGTTGCATCATTCGTTTCGATGCAGTTAATCGCGACACCTGGTAGGTGGGATACAACTCGGCACGTGATCCCGCTCGGTCAAAGCGGCGACCCTCGATCGCCGCACTACAAAGATCAGTTCGAAGCTTGGCGTACGGGCGGGCGCGCTTACTTTCCATTTAGCCGGGGCGCGGTGGAAAAGGCGACGAAGGTGTCTCTTGAGATTCATCCGACACGGAAATGATTCGGTCGAGAAAGTCAGAGAGGATCAGAGCAGCGGCCTCGCTGTCCAGTTGCTCGGTTAATTCGGCACTGGAGAAGCCGGCCGCCCAAAGTCGATTTCGTGCCTCGAACGTCGTCAACCGCTCGTCCTGCAGATAAACGGGAATCTCAAGCGAGAGGGCGAATTTGCGGGCGAGATCGCGAGCCTCGGCTGCCATTGGACTCTCGCCCTTTTCGAAAGCCAATGGCAAACCCACCACGAGCCCGACGGCATCAAATTCCGCAACGAGAAGGCGTATAGCTGACAGCAGCTTTTTCCAGGAAGATCTTTTTAAAATGGGCAGGCGGCGAACCACAACGCGCGTGTCGTCCGGGACGGCAAGCCCGATTCGCCTGGTTCCCGGATCGATCGCGATCAATCGACCGCTGTGGGGCACCGATGAAATATCTGCAAAGTCATTCGGATTCGCCGTTTTATCGTGTTGCACCGGAATTCGTGTTGTCGGATAATCCAAAAGGCTGGTCCGAAACTATTTAGCGTCGTTTTCGTAATTATTTACTGCTTTCTCCCCTGGCCGACTGAGGTATTCTATGTCATTTCGCGGAAAAATCTCCATTTTGGTTTTATCGGCGGCAATCGCCCTTTACACGGTCGTCGGCGGCTGGCTCAGCCCCTGGACGCGTGCACAGCAGCCGATAAACGATTCTGGAACTCAGTTGCGCATCTTCGAATCGGTGCTGCAGCACATCCAGAACGACTATGTCGACGAGCCAAACCTTGAGAAGGTGCGATATGGCGCGCTCCGTGGCCTTGTCGGTGGGCTGGATCCGTATTCGTCTTATCTGACCGCCCAGCAGGTTACGGATTATAACGCTCAGAAAAATACCAGCAAAGTGGGTATCGGCGCCGAGTTTTCGCAGGTCTCGCTTTATTTATACGTTGTTTCAGTGATAAAAGGATCGAACGCCGAGAAGGCAGGCCTGAAGGCGGGCGACGTGGTCGAATACATCGAAAACAAGGCCACGCGCGATATTTCGCTGTACGATGCAAAGCAGATGATCGTGGGCGAATCCGGCTCGTCAGTAAACTTGCGAGTCTTGCGAGCGGGTGCGAAGCCGCAGACGCTCAAAATCACTCGCGGAACATATAAGACACCGCCGGCAGAGTCGCGTGTGGAAGCCGGTAAGATTGGTGTGATTAAAGTTTACAGCCTCGAAGATGGCGAGGCGAACGGTCTCCGCGCTCAGATTCAGACGCTTGCAAAGCAGGGCGTTCAAAAGATCATTCTCGATTTGCGGGGAGTCGCCACGGGATCTGTAAACGAGGGAGTGGCCGTTGCCAATTTATTCATCAGGAACGGCGAAATCGCGAGAATTTTGGGCCGAGATCAAAGAGTCTTGAAAACGTTTGCGGCCGAGCCATCCAGGGTGGCATTCGACGGCCAGGCAGCATTGCTTATCGACCTCGGAACCGCCGGTGCGGCCGAAGTCGTCGCGTCGGCGTTTCTCGAAAGGAAGCGCGGCGAGGTAGTGGGCGAAAGGAGTTTCGGTGCCGGTACCGAGCAGCAACTTTTCACCCTTCGCGGCGGAGACGGCTTGCTCTTGACGACCGCGAAATGGTCGTCCGCATCCGGTGTTCCGTTTTTAGGCGATGATCGGGCAACGACGGGTATTAAACCGTCCGTCGAGGTCAAACGGCCCGACACGCCCGACCCGGTTGAGGTCGATGAGTTAATCGACAATCAGGACGAGGCAAAACAGAATCCGCAGCCGGCGGCGTCACCGACGCCCGCCCCGCGGCCCGAAGTCCAAAAACGGCCGACCGAGGATTTGCAATTGAAAAAAGCACTCGAGATTCTGCAGGACAAGGCTAAATCCGCGGCCGCCCGGTAAGCTGGCTGCGGCCAGCGAAATACGGCAAGCCGGGTATTCATGCCCGGCTTTTTCGTTTAATTGGACACTGCTCGTGTTATTGGTAGAATCAGGGCAAATGACTGCTACCGACTTTATCGTCCGCGGCCTAGAGGAGCGCGATCTTAATGAATGGTTTCAACTCCGCAAACAACTTTGGGACGCGACCGGCGACGATGACCATCAGCAGGAGATGCTCGACATAATCAATCATCCGGAAACCGAATTGATCCTCGTCGCAGAATCGGATGGTCGCCTGATCGGTTTTTTGGAAGCGAGTATTCGCCCTTTCGTCGAAGATTGTTTAACGGATAATGTCGGGTATCTGGAGGGCTGGTACGTTCATCCCGACCATAGGCGCGCCGGCGTCGGCGGTGAATTGGTGCGGCATGCCGAACTGTGGGCGCGCGAAAAAGGCAGCACCGAAATGGCGTCAGACGCCGAGATAGGCAATGAGCGAAGTCTCGCCGCTCATCTGCAGCTTGGTTATATAGAGACCTCGCGGCTCGTGCATTTACGAAAAGAGCTTGATTAGTATGTTTTCCCGCGATCGTTTTATTTCGCGACTAACTTTGCCGATTGCGCTGGCGACACTTTTATTTGTTGTCGCACTCGGCACTTCGACGCTGCGCTCGCAGTCGACTAGCCAGGAATTCCCCACGCCAGTAACGTCAAATGAAATTTCTGGAACTATTCGTGCTCGAGATATCGGCGACTCGCGTCTTACGACGTATTATTACGCGTTCGACACCTCGATTGGCGACCTTTTCGTGAACATTTCCACTCGCAACTTTAGCGGTGATATCGATGTTTACACTGCGGCGGGATTGCGGCCGCTTACTAAAATCGTCGTCTTTGCCGACACGGCCGAGAGTGAGACGGGCCGCGTTTTGTATTTTCGGAAAAATGAGCGTGTGTTGCTGCGGATACAGGGCCGGACGCCGGGTGATGACGCGGCATCGTTCAGAATAAAATTTGCGGGAAGCTTTGTTGCGTTGTCAAGGTCTGAATTACCCGAGGAGCCGGAAATCCCGAAGGTTTCCTCGCAAGCTGATTCGGGAATTAGAGTAAACAGTGTCGGCACAATATTGCCGAACGCTAGACGCATCATTCCGACCGTCGCAGAACGTCGAGCCGAAATTGCCGAAGTTGAACCAAAAGCTGATGATCCAGTCGACAACCGTCCGTCTCCCACGAGCGCACCCGAGCCGGAAAAACTTTCGGTCGTCGTGACCGAAACCGGGACCGCGACTTCACCGGCCGTGACAACCGCGACGCCGCGTCGATCGCGGACAACATCTCGCTCGGGCGCGCGTCGCACCCGACCTGCACCGCGTGCGTGGAGAGTGCCGAGAACAACCGAACCGCCGGCCACCGCCACTCCCGCCGAGATTCGCGTCAACCGGCTGGCGAGGATTAATCTCGTTATCGAGTTCAAAGACGGCCGTCGCATCGAGCGGCCGATAAACGAGGTGATACGGTTCACCGTCGATCGAGGTATGCTTACGGTCGTTTCGCGAGACGGGCGCATTGGCCGCTATTCTTTGCTTGATATTCTCAAAACTACAATTGAATAAGCTAATTTTCTGACGCTTGCTTGAGCCTTTCTATCAGCGCAACGTTCGTACTTGTTTTCTCCAACCGCTGCTTGTACTCCACGCCTTTTTCGTTCCGCCCCGAGCGAAAGTTGGCGATCGAAAGATAGTAAAGCGCCGCCTCGTGATTCGGCTCGCCTTCTAATACTTTTTCCAGTTCCGCGACAGCTTTGGAATATTCGGGCTGCTGTCTTTCAATGTAGGTTGCCGCAAGATCGGCCCGAGCGTCTGCATCCCGCGGGGTGATGCGAAGCGCCTTAGCGTAGTATTCGGCCGCCGGCTCAAATTGACGGCTATCAAACAGCGCATTCGCCAACACGACATTCGCGTTGAAATCGTCCGGACGAAGTGCCAAGCCCTTTCTGTAATACTCGACGGCGATCTCGAAGCGTCCGATCCGAGCATACATATCACCGACGCGCATCTGTGCCGCAAAGCTTCCCGACTGACTATTGGCAACGACGAGAAGCTCCGCGATATCCGGCGGTGTCGAATTTGAATTATTCGGCTGTTCGGGGTTTGTGGCGGGAATAGTCGCTGCATCCACAGAAGCCCCGGATGCTCCCGTGGCTGACAACCGGTTTACCGAATTCGCGACAAAGAATCCGATCGCAAGCCCGATAAGCAATCCACCAATTCCGAATACAAAATGTTTTCGCATGCTACGCGTAGCTGTGCAGACCGGGAAGCAGATAACTGACGCCCAGATACGTAAAAATTACGAGCAAAAACCCGAGTATCGCGAAGTAGGCTGAGCTTCGGCCGCTCCAGCCGCGGGCGATTCGCGTGTGCAAAAATGCGGCGTATGTCAGCCAGGCCACCAATGCGCCGGTTTCCTTTGAATCGAATCCCCAGGGCCTGCCCCACGATTCGTTTGCCCAGATAGCTCCGGTAATTAGAAGCATTGCGAGGCCCGCAAAGGCGAGACACGCAGTTTTGTACATCAGCCCATCGAGAGATTCGAGGCTCGGCAGCCGTTCACGCAGCCTTTCCGTTCGAAATGAAAACAGAATGATGAAAAAGGTTCCGACGGCCGCCGTAAATAACCCGGCAAGCTCGACTGGATTGGTGTTTAGACTTGTAAAAAGTCTGTCTTTGTTCGCCTGCAAATACGTGCGTGACATCTGCTCGAGCTGAAGCGGCGACAGCGCCGCGAATTCGCGTGCGGTGAGCTGCTGCCGCTCGGCGATTGCCTTTCCGGCGGCGACGTATTGTTCGGGATGCGCGGCGAGTTGTGCCTGGACCCGGCTGCCCGCATCGGTCGTCGACTTAATGCCGGAAACGAGAAGCGCGATCGATATTAATTGGGCGACAAACGCCGCCTTGAGTACCCAGTGTCCGACTGCTCTCGCTTTCACCCATTCGCGATAGTGGTAAAACAAGAAAAGTACCACAGTCGCTGCGAGCAAAATACCGCTAATTGCCAAGGCAAGCCCGACATACGGCACGTCCAGCCGAAACGGAGCCGAAAACGGTTTCGCACCGGCGTTTGGCACAAAAAGGCCAGCGCGATAAACGAACTCGGTGAAAACGGAGAACTTGCTCACCGAGGCGATCACGCCGATAGCGAAAACGCTCGACCAGATCGCCATCGCCTCGACCTTAACTTTGTCCTTCAAAAGGAAGATCACGGCGACGGCAAAGCACACGAGCGAGGCCGTCGTCGTGAGCAGGAGAGCGGTGTGCTTGCGGTGGTGGTCGACGAAGGTACCGAAGAACGGGCCGAGCACAGCGGAGGAGATGGCGAACGCTCCGCCGATCACACCCGTCGCCACGATCGA
>JBHENZ010000018.1:0-7538 GCA_046261815.1 Pyrinomonadaceae bacterium
GTGAAAGGCCGATTTCGATCAAATCCGTATGCTTCTCTCGCAAAGCGAAAAACTTGTGCTTGAGATTTTCGAATGCATCGTCGGCCGTTTTATCGTCCGGCGAAAACTCGGTTTCCTGAAAAACGACGCCACGAAGGCCAATTTTTTCAAGAGCCGATGAACCGGCCTGGCCCAATCGCCCAATATCGCCGAAGCAAGTGACTCCGGCCCGCGCTCCTTCGAGCGCGCCATCCGCCGCCGCGGCTTCGATCTCCGCTTCAGTCATTACCCGCCGCAGTTCGTTGATCTTTAGAAGCCAGGCGCCGAAAACGTGCTCGACTGAATCGAGCGCGCCGCGCATCGACGTGAGCTCCAGATGCGAATGACAATTTACGAATCCGGGAAGGATGGCAGCCGGACCGAAATCTTCGTGCTTAACGTCGGGAAATTTTTCCCGAAGCGCATCGTGCGTGTCGACCGCGGCTATTTCGGAGCCGTTGATCGCGACGGCACCTCGTTCAATCGGCACGGTGCTAATCGCCAGGACGTAATCGGCGGAAAGAATTCGCATTGAGCAACTAAGATTAAAGCAGACAACACTCGAGGCGCACCTCGTCTCGCACGCGATTCAGCTTCGCCTCTGTTGCTCGCGGTATCGCTCGAGAATTGACGTGACGTAGCCGCGTGTCGAGGCGATGCCGATGCGGCTTATGAATTCCGCCTCGGTAAGGCGTCCGGCAGCGGCCTCGCGTGTCCATTCTTCGACGCGGCTGGGACCGGCGTTATAGGCGGCAAGCGTCATTGCCGTTTCCGCCGGCCAACCGCGGTATCGCTCGCGGATTGACTCGAAGTACCAACAGCCGGCCTGAATATTTCGCTCGGGATCGCTCAAAAATTCAACGACGTTTTCCGCCGTCTGTTTTTCATATTCTTTAAAGCCGGTTTGCCGCGCCCATTCGCGGGCGACAAGCGGCGTTACTTGCATCAGGCCAACCTCATCATCGGCGCCAATTTTCCACGCTCGAAAGTATGTCTCCTCGTAGATCAAGCTCCAAACAAGCTTCTGGTCGATGTTATATATGCGAGCTTGTCGCGATATCAGATCGTCGTAACGGTGCTCCCAATAATGGCGGAAAAAATAAAAACCGCTCGCCATGACGACGGCGATGATCACCAATATCGATATGGCGTATCTGATCATTTTGTGAATTGTAAAGTTGTGCGGCTCACGGGTAGCCGACCGCAGATATTAAAGCAAGTCCGAGCGCTTTAGACAAGAGTAGTGTGGGAAGCCGGTACGAGGATGGGCGGTTTCCTCACGTTCGCTACTGAACTAGGGTGTGAGTGCTCATCCCACTTTCCCCGGCGGTTTCGCGCGCGCGCGGCACGATAAGAGCATGGGATGACGGTTGATCTCGCCCTTATTCACGTGCGGGCTTCTGCAATCCGACCCGCACGTTTTCGGTTTCGGGAACATCGAGGGTATGTGCATGAACGCGCCCCTCGTTTTTGCCGCTGCGGATGAGCTCGGCGAAAAGATCGGTGTCGTAATCGGCCTCGCGTGCCATTTCCTGCCGGATTTCGAGCAGCACCTCTAAAAATTTCGGGCGGCGATACATTTGGGTTAGCTTGTCAGCAGGTGCGCTCGTAAGTCAACTATGAACAAGAAATTCGGGCGTGACCACGGCCGGCGAAAAGAATCCCGCGGCTGTGTTGAACAGCCTGATCCGCGCCTGTTTACGTACATTTGCGAGATAACCGAAGTTCCATGTGACGAGATAGTCGATCTTGTGTACAGAGGCCAAAGCAACATGAAATGCGTCGGCGATAAACTTTCGGTGAAAGATGCCGCGTGAGATGTAGCCTTCGGCGAGAATGGCAGCTTCTTCCGAAAAATCGACGCGTTCTAGAGGCTGGAGGATTTTCAGATAACCGGTACGGTGAGGTTCGTCCAGACGTTCGAGTTCACGTTGGACAAGCAGCGAGGTAAAAGCGCGATATTCGTCAAGCTCGTGCTCAAACCACCGAATTGTCAGATCGCGGCGAAAAGGATCGCCATTGTCAAGGTATGCACCGATGACGGACGTTTCGAGATAAAGGCTGCGTTTCATCTTGCTCGAACTTCATTGATCGGCGATTAGGGGCACAAAGGTTACCTTTGAATTCCTGAAGTCGAACGTCATGCGGTAATTTCGCAGAAAGTTACCGCCCAGGATGCCGGCCTGCTGAAAACCGGATGCTTCGTTGATCGTATCAAGATTCAAAGCAATCGCGGTAACGCTGCGTCGGGAATGCGAGCCAAAGCTGACGCGCGGAAGCAGGTAAGACGGAACATCGTCGGTGACACCTGCCGAGCCGATTACACGCATCCTCTCTGGCGTCGCGAAGCCGCTTATCGCCTGCATGTTCGCCACGTCGTCCGAAATAACGGAAACGCTTGCTCCCGTATCGACGATAAAATTCAGGGGCTCGGTCAACCCTTCGAGCTTCACTTCCCCACTCAAAAAGCCGCTCGTCGTCAGCCGTAGAGGCAGCGAAATTTTGTCGTCGACCTGCGTACCAGGCTGCACATTGTCGGCCTTCGTAAGGGTAAATATCTGCTGGCCGTAATCAATCGTCGTTAGAAATTTCGAAATGAGCGAGAGGCCGATATAGCCGTCGATCGCCTGACCGTCACTGTGAAATTTGCGAATGTAAACGGGTACGCTGCGGAGTTTCACCTCGCCGACGTCGATCTGTTTTAGAAATCCGTAGACGATCTCAAAGCGGCCGTCACCACCAATTCCCTTTGCAAAACCACCGCGTGTGATCGGTTTGATTTTTATTTTTTTAGCCGTGCTGTCCGAGATAACCGAAATTCCGGAACCGGTGTCGAGAACGAAATTCAACGGTTCCTCACCGCCATTTACGCGAAGCTGAATAACAGGGCGATTGCCGACAAGCTTAAACTTCACGGCCGTCTGATTTTTTCCGGCAAGGGTGTACAAGCCCGATTTCTGGCCGAGAAAACGCAAAAAGTTGATAAGGCCTTTGATTCGGGCGCGGCGCTCGTCGTCTTCGCTTTTCGAGATTTCGAGGAACCGGTAGTAGGAGTCGGCCGCCTGCTTGAATTTTTCGGCCCTCGACGACACTTGAGCAAGGGCGAAAACATAATCGGGTTCGTCGGGGTCATAGAATACAGCCTGCCAGAGGTTTTCCAGGCTACTTTCAATCCGATTCTCGTAAAAATCCAACATTCCGTAGCCCGCCCACGCGAGAGCCTCTTTGCGGTCGAGTTTTAGGGCGTTGTAAAAGAGCGCCCTGGCATCCTGAAAACGGCCGGCAGCGAGCATTGCCGTGCCAAGAAGGGCAAAGGCCGCTGCGTTTTGGCGGTCAGCCTCGGCGACGCCGTAACTCAAATCATACGCTTCGCGGAGCCGACGCTGTTTAAGCAACGCGGATGCGAGCTTGAGTTTTACGTCCGCATCTTCAGGATTGATGGCAACGGCGGCCCTATAAGCCTTTTCGGCCGCTTCGAGATCGCCCTTTCGTTTGAGCTTATCGCCGCGTTTGACGAGATCGCGAAATGATTCGGTGCGTATCTGATCGAGGTCATTGGCGAGGACCGAGAGCGTGAAAACTGCGCAGGCGAATATAATTGCCGGGACGGCTAATTGAATGGGAAAAGGGCGGCGCCATCGGATAAGACTGTGCGTGCGTTTCATACTACATAACTCCTGTCCCCTTGTGCTTTCTTATTATTTCAAAATTTTACCTGTTTTGATCGACCACAGGACGAGATCCATCTCGTCAAAATCGATGTCGACACTTCGAGCGAATCGGAGCAGACGTTCCTCGACCGTAAGATACGTCGAACGAGAATTTGGTGGCTTTGGGTCATCAATAATTTTCAGTTCGGCCAGGCACCGGAGCACATGCTTATCGAGTATGCCGTAGCCCTTAAAACCGATGTTGCGAAGAAAATGACTCGCTTCCTTGTAGCCCAGGCCTTTTATTCCTTTTTCTTTTGCCAGCCAATCGCGTCGTGCATGCGGATCGTCGAAATCGTTCAGTTTCTGCCTAATCTTAAAATCGAACTGCTCGCGTAAGAAGTCTCTCGATTCTTCCACATAGCGCGCTCGAGCATTAGGGTAACGATGGACGCCTTTAAGCCGTCCGGCGATTTCTTCTCGCGTCCCGCTTATCAGCAGCGGCCGGATCGCATCGACCGCTTTCAGCCCCATCGCCGCCGAACAACCGCCCGTAAAAAAACAAAATACCATTTCTTCCCAAATTTCAGCGTCGATGGCCGTCGCCCAAATTCGGTCGAACTCGGAAAGCCGCTGACGGATCGCAACCAAATTTTTGCGATGGGCCCGCGCGACCTCTTCAATTGTCAAAGGTTCCTGGTTGTTCTTCACAAATTATTGGCAATTTGAATTTTAGTCCTCGCCCGAAACCGAAGTCAACGAAATTTCCCACTTAGATCGCGAGATTTGCCTGCGATCAGTATTTCGGAAGCTGTAAGCACACGCGTGTGCTAATATTTTTGCATCGGTCCACGGCCAAAATGCATCGAATTTGCCGTCTGGTATACGGAGGGAACGGGCCGCATTCCGTTATTGAAATAGCCGGTGGCGGGTGTGGTATAATGGGGCTGGCCTTTCGTTTTTTCCAGCATTTGACGATCCCGCCCGGCACGAGCCGATAGAACGTAAGTCGATGAAGAACAAAGGGGTTAACATTTCAAGGTTTATTGGTCTTGTTGCTGCACTGACCGTTGGTTTTGCGACGATCCTTGGTCAGGATTCGCCATCGTCCGCCCCACCCCTGTTCCAGGATATTCAGGTTCATTCGACGGCGGCCGCGACCTCGCCGACCCCCGATCCGCTCGTAAGGAAAACCGGCAGCTCGCTCCCGACGGCCGAGGCTCCCTCTGCCCCCGTCTACGCCACCCACGCGATAAAATCTTCGATTCCGATTCTGCGGACGACGGCGATTCCGGGTAATTCGGGCGTGCTCGTCGAAAGTGCCGAGGGCAACGTTGTGGTCGAAAGCGGATCGAACGTTCCCTTCAACCCGGCCTCTAATGTGAAAATCGCGACATCCTTTGCGGTGCTGAAATCGTTCGGTCCCGATTACCGTTTTCCGACCAGCGTGTGGACAGACGGCAGCTATGAGGAGGTAACCGGAACGATTCACGGCAATTTGTACGTTTCGGGCCGCGATCCTATTTTCGGTTACGAGCATGCGGTCGCATTGGCCGGCGAGTTGAATCGAATGGGCATTCGTGTCGTGCAGGGCGATTTAATCGTAACGGATAATTTCACGATGAATCAGCTATCGGCGGCTCGTTCGGGTCAGTCGCTGTTTGCCGTGCTCGATGCGTCGAAACGCTCCGCGAGCGCGCGCCGTGTCTGGGAAAATTTTCGAATTAATTCCGGCCGTGCCTCGACGCTTTCGCTTGCACCAAGCGTAACATTTACCGGTTCGTCTTATGCGCAGCCGATGCCGAGCAATGCAAAATTGCTTTTCAATCATGAGTCGGCCCCGATGCGCGAAATCGTGAAGGTGATGATGTGCTACTCGAACAACTTCGTCTCCGAACGTCTTGGCGATATGCTCGGCGGACCTTGGGCTGTGGCAAGGATCGTTCGGCAGCACACGGGCGCAAACGAATACGAGTTTAATATTCAGACCGCGAGCGGCCTGGGTATCAACCGGGTTACTCCGAATGCGATGATGAAGCTTCTTCGTGCATTGCATAACGATCTTGCGCGTTATCGAATGACCTTTGCCGACATTATGCCGGTTGCAGGTCTCGACCGCGGCACGCTGGAGAATAGATTTGATACCGATTTCTCCTCTGGCAGCGTCGTCGGAAAAACCGGCACGCTCGGCCAGACGGACGGCGGCGTCAGCTCGCTCGCAGGCGAGATAAGCACACGGCAGGGCAAATTCCTTTTCGTTATTTTCAATCAGCGTGGCAGCGTTTCGCGATTTCGAAGTTTCCAGAATAACTACATCTCGATAATCCAGGGACAATTCGGAGGCCCGATTCCGGTCGGATATCGCCCGCTATCCCTCGATGCTCGGATCGCGAAAACGCGTTTCAGTTATCCAGCAAAGACCGCGATCGGCAGTGAATAAACGAAAACGATAATTTTCTGAAAAAGGGAGCATTGCGATGCTTCCTTTTTTTCATTTTGTTGTTTACGAGGCTGGACAGATAGGGCAAACTTCTTTTTCGGCAGGGTAAAGGCGCCCGTGCACGCAATGGAAAAGACTGAAAATCTAATAGCGGAAAGCGAAGAGCCCGAAGAATTATCCGATCCGAGCGGCGGTGTCGTCGCCGCGCCGGAAGCTGGAGCTGAAAAGGTCAAATCAGCGAGCGTCGCCCGCTCGGCCGGCATTGTTTCAATCGCGGTTATGTTTTCGCGCGTGCTCGGTCTTGTCCGCGAAACGATTTTTGCGAGGTTCTTTGGTGCGGGTTTTCTTTATGACGCGTTCGTCGTTGCCTTCAAAATTCCCAACATCCTTCGCGATCTGTTTGCCGAAGGCGCGCTGTCGGCGGCCTTTGTAAAGGTCTTCACCGATTATCAGATAAAGAAAAACGAGGTTGAGGCGTGGCGGCTGGCGAGCGTCATGTTCAACGTGCTTGCCGTCGTGATGAGCGGCGTCACAATCATAGGAATCTTCGCAGCTCCATATATTGTCCCGCTTCTCGCCCGAGGCTTTCCGCCCGAAAAGGCCGCACTTGCGGTCACGCTGACACAGATAATGTTCCCGTTTATCCTTCTCGTCGCTTTGGCGGCTTTGGCGATGGGCGTGCTTAATACCAAGGGCAAATTTGCCATTCCGGCTTCGGCGTCGACCGCGTTTAATGTCGCCGCAATAATTTTCGGACTCGGGCTTGCCTATTTCCTTAGCGGGGGCGGCTGGGAAGCGTCGGACGACGATAACCTTTTGCCGAGCAACGCGAGCTTTTGGGCAATTAAGGGAATGGCTATTGGCACCTTAATCGGCGGTGCGGCCCAACTTATGATTCAGGTTCCGTCGCTGCTCAAGATCGGCTTTCGTTTCTCGCCGCGGCTCAGCTTTTCGGATCCCGGAGTCAAACGCGTTATGCGGTTGATGGGCCCGGCAATCATCGGAACATCGGCGGTCCAGGTGAAGGTTCTTGTCGATCTTCTCGTTGCCTCCGGCATTGAGGGCGGCCTTTCCTGGCTCAGCTATTCGTTTCGACTAATGCAGTTTCCGATCGGCGTATTCGGCGTCGCGATTGGCACGGCCGCAATACCGGCTCTGTCGCGGCTTGCGTCCGAAGAAAACCTCGCCAAATTTCGCGATACGCTTTCCGATGCGTTGAAACTTGTGTTTCTGATGACGATTCCGGCTGCGTGCGGGCTGTTCATTCTAGGTGAGCCGATAATTCGCTTGATATACCAAGGCGGACCGTTCGACGCCTTCGACACAAACATGACGGCCTGGGCGCTTGCGGCATATTCGATCGGTCTGGCCGGATACGCGGCGATAAAAGTTTTATCTCCGTCGTTCTACGCTCTCGACGACGCGAGAAC
>JBHENZ010000019.1:0-8824 GCA_046261815.1 Pyrinomonadaceae bacterium
CCCGATACAAAATGGGCGAAGGCATCGAAAAACTACAAGACGACTTCGCCGCGGAAGTGGCTTCGATGGTCGGGTGATAGTTGCAAAGTTGCGGAGTTACGGAGTTGCACGGCTTATTCTCGTTTTTGATTCTGCATCTCCGTCCCTCTGTTTCTGTAACTCTATAACTCTGGAACTTAATGAATCCTGTCTACAAACGCATTCTCCTTAAACTTTCCGGCGAAGCCCTGATGGGCGGGCAGAATTACGGCATTGATACTGCGGTTGCCAAGTCTGTTGCTAACGAGGTGAAAGCAGTTTGGGAACAGGGCGTGGAAGTCGCGATCGTTGTCGGCGGCGGAAATATATTCCGCGGCGTTTCAAAATCGGCCGGCAATATGGACCGGGCCGCCGCCGATTATATCGGGATGCTGGCGACGGTGATGAATGCGGTCGTTCTACAAGACGCGTTGGAAAAGCTCGATGTGTTCACGCGGGTAATGTCTGCGATTGAGATTCCGCAACTCGCCGAGCCGTTCATCCGGCGGCGAGCCGTCCGGCATCTTGAGAAAAAGCGTGTTGTCATTTTTGCCGCGGGCACTGGCAATCCGTACTTTACGACCGACTCGGCGGCTGCATTGCGAGCATGTGAGATTGGTGCTGATGTAATCTTCAAGGCGACCAAGGTCGACGGTGTTTATTCCGCTGATCCGGAAAAAGATACGTCGGCAACGCGTTTCGAGCGTATCTCGTACAGGGAGGTTCTCGAGCGTCAGCTAAAGGTAATGGATACCTCGGCGATCTCTCTTTGCATGGATAATAATTTGCCTATCATAGTTTTCAATATGACGGTTCCGGGAAATATTCTGAAAGCCGCGAACGGTGATTTGAGCTTCGGAACACTCGTTTCCGTCGGCGGCTCGGCGAAGACGGCCGGTTAAAACATTTTCAATGAGCGCAGAAACATTAATCAAAGATACTAAACCGAAAATGGAGGCGGTCGTCGAGGATTTCAAGCGTAAGCTTGGCAACGTTCGTACGGGGCGCGCGTCCGTCGGATTACTGGATACCGTAATGGTTGATTATTACGGAACGCCGACACCGCTCAACCAGATGGCATCAGTCGCCGTTCCGGAACCACAGCTTCTCACCGTTCAGCCGTGGGACGTTTCCCAGGTGAACATCGTCGAGAAGGCGATCATTTCGGCAAATCTGGGAATCAATCCTTCAAATGACGGCAAGCTAATTCGTCTCCCCATACCGCCGCTTAACGAAGAACGTCGTAAACAACTGTCCAAGCAAATTCACGAGATCGCCGAAGAGCATCGCGTTGCTATACGTAACGTTCGGCACGGAACAAACGATGCGCTCAAGAAAATGCTAAAAGACAAGCTGGTTTCAGAAGATGAAGAACGCGGCGGGCTGGACGAAGTACAAAAGTTAACGAATACGTTTATCGGGAAAATCGACGAGCTCGCCAAACATAAGGAGCAAGATATTATGAAGATTTGACGATTTCGGAGATGAATAGTCTTGAAAAGCGGCGTGCGATCTCGTCGCTTTTTTAATTTTTGTTTGCGGTGTTTCCGGCTACATTATCGGAAAGACTATCTCGAAAATCGCGGCAATATTTCGCCGCTTCTTTCTTGTCCGTGCCTTTGTCCTCGATCATCTTTTTTACTTGATCGCGAAATTGAGTAGCCGCGGTTTTCTTTGCGGCCCTGACGATAAAATTATCGTCAGGGTTATTTGCACGATCGACCAGGTGATTCAACGCTTCGTCGCATTCTGGAATGCCGATTTTCGTTTCGCCCACAGCCGTCTCGACGGCGGGTTGGGTAATCGTTTTGTTGCCGCTGTTCGCGGAACTGTTTGTCTCTTCAGTGGCGGCTTGACGGACGCGGTCAACCCAACCGCACCCCAGGCCGACAGCTACCAGAACGGCAAGCCCGATCAAATTAAATAGAATCTTTCTCATCGCAAACGCGCGTTTATCGCGAAAGAGATCCGAAGATCGTTATCAAGGGGCGGGCTGTTGGAGCGCAAGAGGCGCGCCGGAAAATTCGTAAATGATAAACAAATTCAAGGCATTCTCTTTGACTTCCGCTCGAACGTCAGAAACGGCCGCACGAAGATTTCCGTTCGAGGCAATTATAGGCATATTAACTGCGACTTGATTGCCGTCTATTATTCGAATCGGGTTAACCCGCGTGTTCAGTGTCGACTGTACGATCGGCGTCAGCAAGCTGCTGAAAACCGGATTTACTCCATCTAAATTTACTGTTTCTACGGTCGCCTGCCCAAAAACCGACTGCGTCGCCTGGTCGAACCTTAAATCCATTCGCGTCTGTGCCCAGCCGGAAAATTGCAGACAGCCGAAGGCCGAATTATAACTACCCGTAAAGGCCATCGGCGCGGCCAAAGTGTTGTTTACAAACGTCACGCCGGTCTCGGCTCCACTGCCCTGCCGAGTAATCGTGATGCGGCTTGCACAAGATTGTTCGGTTGCAGGCTCGGGCTGGGTCTGCCCCCCAAGTGGAAAAGTCGGCGGCCGCATCTGGGTGAAAATCGTTGACAAAACCGAGTTGAAAAAATCCTGCCGCAGGACAACCTGTGCGGCACCTGGCGGCACCCCGCCCGGATCGGGTGCGCGCACGATCACGCCCGGAGGTTCGGATGAGCGCTGCGGCGCGCCGATGACAATCAAATACGTCAGCACAACGCCCGAGATCAGCCCGATAAACAATCCTAGTATCAGCCGGCCCATTTTGCTTTTTACCTCATCGGCGAGCTCGCAGGCGATGCGGCCGTGTTCCCGGCGGGTTGTGCGGCCTGATTCATCATTTGGCCGACAAGGCTTCCAACGACGCTGAAAATCGCATTGACCTGAGCCTTCACCGCCTCAGGTTCAATTCGTTGAAAATCAGCCGGCAACGTAAAGATCTTCGGGTCCGGAGTCGTTTTTATATCGGTCATTTCCGTAACTACGCGGACACCGCTCACGCCTTGCACATTCGCGCCGCTCTGCGACTGCGAAACAGTTTCCGTCCGAAGCGGCAAACCCGTCTCCTTGTCGATCAACATATATGACTCAGTCGCGACCGTGCCGGCCTGGGTGCCCGTGTTCGTAGCTGACTGGTAGGTATACTTGACGACCTGCCGGCCGTTCAAGGTTTCTTCGCCGGCCCGCGTAACGCCCGGAATCGACTTCGCCTGATTTACGAGATGCTCAGGCAGCAGCAGTCGCCGAATTTCGAAACCTATCGCTTCCTTAGTTAGTTCTGCATACTGGCGGCGATTAGGCAAGATCAGGTAATTCATTCCGCCCTTGTCGAGATAAATAACCTTCTCGTTTTTCGGCAAATTGAATTCCATCACCCGGTCTGCACCGGACCGCGCGACAACAGCCCCAATTGTAGGAACGCTCGCCGTTTGATTCGCACCAGAGGTTTGCAAACTTAGCTTTATATTTGCCTGATACTGTTCGGGCTCGCGGGCGTCGACGGCAGAGCTTGACGCCGTCGTCGATACCGCATTCAAATTTGAATTCGAAATAGAATTAGCGACGCCGCTGTTTGTGTTTACCGCCGTGAGATTCGTGTTCGCCGTCGGAGCACCGCAGCCTACTAAGGCAACAAATGTCGCGGCAGGTATTAGAAAAAGCATTTTCGATAGGGGCACACGCATATTAGTTCCTCACTAGTGAGTGATTTTGGTACAATTTTAAAGCTCAGGCGATAATTGCAAAAATTATGCCGGTTCCAGATTGGCGAACTTCTCGATTAGCTTTTTCTGGCCGAATCCGGGAAAGCTAACCGTCAATTTTACATTATCTCCCGACCCTTCGCGGCGAAGGACGAGACCTTTTCCATACTTGCTGTGCTTGACGTGCGAACCGGGCGTAAACGATCGCGGATCGCGGATTGCCGACTGGGCATTTTTCCCAGTTGAGGATGCCGCACGAAGTTTATCGAAACCCCCTAACGGTTCGGAACGTGGGGTTTCGCTTCTCTCATCTCTCATCTCGGCGTCTCGGCGTCTGGGCAGTGAATGTTCCCGCGTTTTGAAAAACTCGGCGATTGCGTCCGCGTTGTTATAGGTCTTTCCCGTATAGAGGTTTCTCGGCTTGGGGCGTGCCGGCTCGCTGCGAAGCGCCTCCACGGCGTGGCGACTCGCCTGCACCGTCGTGTCGCGCGCGAACGAAAGCCACGACGGGCCGTACGATAGATCTTCGATCAATTCAAGGGGCAGCTCATTAAGGAACTGCGAAGGTTCAGCCGCGATCTCTTCGCCATAAGCCCGCCGCCGCATCGAATGGGTGACATAGAGCGTTTTCTCGGCACGCGTGATCGCGACATACGCCAGCCGGCGTTCTTCT
Source organism: Pyrinomonadaceae bacterium (assembly GCA_046261815.1). Taxonomy (GTDB): domain Bacteria; phylum Acidobacteriota; class Blastocatellia; order Pyrinomonadales; family Pyrinomonadaceae; genus OLB17. The sequence continues at coordinate 4,358 of JBHENZ010000019.1, forward strand.
TCGAGCTCGTTTTCGTCGCCAAGGCTTCGCGAATGCGGAAAGATGCCGTCTTCCAGCCCAGCGAGAAAGACTATCGGAAACTCGAGCCCCTTGGCCGAATGAACCGTCATCAAGGTCACCGCAGCATTGCGGTCGTACTTATCGGTGTCGGAGGTCAGAGCAGCGTGATCGATAAAATCGCGCAATCCCGATTCCTCTGCTTTGTCGTAATCGACCGCGGCGTTTACAAGTTCCTCAAGGTTTTCGATTCGCGCTTGCGCTTCGTCTGTGCCTTCTGCTCGCAGCATAGTTGCGTAATCTGTGTCTTCGATTGCGGCAACGACTACATCGGAAACCGGTTTATCGGTTTGAGCGGATACGGCGGAACGCTGGTGAAGATTTGCGATCACTCGCTTGAACGACCGCAACGCTTCTTTCGCCCGAGGAGTCAATGCGGATTTCACGCCGGACTTTTCGTCTGTAACAATTGAAATTGTTTCCCAAATTGAAGTTTCGAGATCACGCGAGCGAAACAAAAGTTCGTCAAGCGAGGTTTTTCCGAGACCACGGCCGGGCGTATTTATAATGCGGAGCAAGGCAATGTTATCGAAAGGGTTTAGCGCAAGCTTGAGATAAGCAATGACATCTTTTACTTCAGCCCGCTCGTAAAAGGAAAACCCGCCGACGATGTTGTATTCAATTCGCAGCCGACGCAGGGCCTCTTCGAAAACGCGCGATTGCGCGTTTGTGCGATAAAGAACAGCTATTCTTTCGATCCGCCGCCTAAGATGCTCTTCGATCTTTGCGGCGACGAATCGCGCCTCGCTTTCGCCGTCGGTCGCCTGGTAATAAAAAAGCTTTTCGCCGCCTTCGTTTGCCGTCCAAAGCTTTTTCTTTTTTTGTTTTACGTTTCGGTCGATGATCGAATGGGCGGCATCGAGTATCGTCTGCGTCGACCGATAATTCTGCTCAAGCAAAATTACTTTTGCATCCGGAAAGTGTTGTTCGAAGTTGAGGATGTTTTGGATATTCGCCTGACGAAAGCCGTAAATGCTTTGAGCATCGTCGCCAACGACGCAAATGTTTTTCTGCTTCTCGGTGAGAAAATTGATCAGTGAGAACTGCAGATCGTTTGTATCCTGATATTCATCGACGAGTATGTATTTAAAACGGTCGTTGTATTTCTCGCGTACCTCGTCCGACCTTCGCAAGAGCATTACGGTCTTGATCAGCAAATCGTCGAAGTCGAGAGCATTAGCCCGCTTAAGTCGATCTTCATACATCTTAAACACTCGGGCAATCGCGGCCCGCCTTTCATCTGTTTGATCGATCCGTGAAGTGAAAAGCTCGACATCCTCGCCTCGATTTTTGGCCGAGCTGATCGCGTTACGAGCAACCCGTGCAGCAAGCTGTTTTTCGTCGAGACCAAGATCTTTTATGCAAGCTTTGACAACTCTTTGTGAATCGTCCGTGTCGTAGATCGTGAATGAACGCGTGTAGCCCTGGTCGAGCTTGTCGATATCAGCCCGCAGCACGCGAACGCACAAACTATGAAACGTCGAGATCAGCGGAGCTGATTGCAGCCGCTGACCTTTTAACAGTTCCTCGACCCGAAATCGCATCTCGCCAGCTGCTTTGTTTGTAAATGTAACCGCAAGAATGTTGTTCGGTGCGACACTTTTTTCTGCGATCAAGTACGCAATGCGAACTGTGATCACGCGCGTCTTGCCCGAGCCCGCACCGGCTAAGATCAGCAAGGGTCCCTCGGTCGATTTTACGGCATCGCCCTGCTGGAAATTTAGTGACGTGAGTAGGTCCATTTTTGGTGAGGCTTATCTTATAAGACTTTGAACTTCCTTAAACTTCTCATGCCCCGAATCGCGCATCAATTCGAAAAGTGCCATCTCGACACTCGACGACACTGCACCGCGAGCGAACATTTTCTTCAATCCGGCCTGTTGGTCATGCTCGAAACGGGCGCCGACGCAATCCGTCAGTACGTGAACATCGTAGTCGCGTTCGAGCAGATCGTGCGTCGTCTGGTTCACGCAAACGTGCGTTTCGATTCCGCAGATCGCTACCTGGCCGACGCCTAATTTCTGAAGCCTGTCGTTAAAAGCCTCTGCCCCGCACGCACTGAATGCTGACTTTTCGATTATCTCCACGCCGTCGGGTAAGCTGAGCGTGATTTCCTCAATTGTCCGACCCAACCCTTTCGGATATTGCTCGGTTACGATTATGGGCACGCCGAGCGTGGCAAATCCTCGAACCGCGAGCGGTATCCTCGAAGCGATCAATGCAAAATCGCCGATCACGGAGCGAAAAGCCTCCTGCATATCTACGACCACAAGGGTCGATTTCGATGCATCTAAAATATTCGAATCACGCACAAATTATTTTGAAAGACTGGTCTCAACCGCCGTCGCTTTTTTCTGCGACTGAACACTTGCTTCATGCTCACGCTTTTCGCGCATTTCCTTCTTGTATTGCCGGAAAAAGAAGTAAACGGACACGCCGCAGAAGACGAGGATCAAAACCATCATTGCGGCGACGAAGTAAATTTCGGCGGCAGATGAGCCGGGCATATCTTCGAGTGTAAAGTCGCCGCAGGGTCGGATTCAAGCAAGCAGACAGGTTATCGTCAGGACGCCTCAGCTTGGGGCGTGATTGGCGGGAAAAGCCTTGTCATTGGCGAGCGGCTCTGATAGGAGCATTTCCCGATACGGGTCGTTTGGGGCGTACTAGCTTTTTTTGGTTATTACTACACTATGCGGTTTTACAATTGTAAAATTTTGCGTAGAAAAAGAGGGGAATTCAGAGTTGGGTCATACGGTATTTACAGAACCACTTGTGGGAAGATTTTTTGTCAATGTGGGAATTTGGTCATATTCTCTTTATCTTGTTCATAGTCCTTTACAGAAGGCAATAAAACAATTGTTTAGTTCATTTACCCTTACGGAAAATGTAATTGTTCGTTAATCTGTTACCTCGACTATTGATTTACATAAATTTGTATATGAAAAACCTGAAGACAGATAAAAGCAACCGGATAATTAATTTCATAAAAAGACTTTTGCCAAGCATATTAGGTATTTTGTTTGCACTAATTGTTGCAGAAGTTTGCTTGCGTAGTTTCGCTTTAAGAAATAGTTTGCTTCTTTACCCAACTCAATTGCAATTGGAAGAGTTTAAGAATTATACGCCGAAAGATTCCGAAGAAATTGAAATCAGACAATTTCAAGAAGGGTTTGCGGTATCTCACTTTAGGGGAGACGGAGACAGATTTACAGGCGCCGTCAATATTGAAAATGCTCCAAACGTTTTGATTTTAGGCGATTCTTTTGTGGAAGCTGTCCAAGTTGAGGATTCTCACACTATGGGAGCTGTTATCGAGCGTCTTGCCGCAAAGGAATCAAAACCCGTAAATGTTCATCAATACGGATGGGGCGGGGTTTCAACGGCAACTTATCTGGCAATAGCTGACGCTGTCAAACAAAGGTGGAATCCGCAGCGGGTAGCCGTGGTCTTTAACGGAGATGATTTCTCCGAAATCTCTTTGGCGACCGGGCGATTCTGGCGAATGGAAATAAATGCTGAAACTTTATCTTACAAAGTCGTGCCAGTTCAGCGCATTGCGGAAAGATTTGATTCTCAATTGGAAAGGGTCGGCTTTACTTCAACTGATGTTTACAAGTTGGTAAATCATTCCGCATTGTTATACCTTGTCATCGAAAAGTATTTACTAAGTAAAAATTCGCCTGATAAAAATCAAAATAATGAAAACTCTGCTAAAGATTCTTCCGAACAGAAGATAGTAACATCCATAATCGTTAAGGCATTAAAAGAGGCTTACGGCGAAAAACTTCTAATTATCTATATTCCGCAGATAAGCGTTAACTCAAATAAAGAATATGAACCGGCAGAAAATTTCTTACAATCTGCCTGCGAAAATGAGAACGTCAATTTTATTTCAACTCGAAATGCAATGATTAATAAACGAGACAAGGAAAACTTGCTCTCGCAAGGATTCTTTAACACTCCGCCAGGAGTCGGACATCTTAATCAGATTGGTCACGAAGTTGTTGCTGAGGAAATCTGGAAGAAGATTTCAAATTATTAGAGTTGGATAAAAAGTAAAAATGGTTTTTACTTCCATAGCCTTTATAAAATTCTTTATAATTGTCCTCGTTACTCTTCGTTTTCTTCCCGGAAGAAATATGAAGCAGTTAGTGATACTAATTGCGAGTTGTTATTTCTACGCATATTGGAATCCGGTATATTTACTGCTATTGGCTACGCCCAGCGTCATTGATTACATTTGTTCAATCCAGATAGAAGACAGTTCAAGCCAGAAGACCCGCAAGGCGTGGCTGCTGGCAAGCATTATTTCTAACTTAACGCTGCTCGGTTACTTTAAATATACTAACTTTTTTATCGAAAACATCTCGCTTTTGTTGGGAATCGAGATACCACACCTTAATATAATTC